>JANMGZ010000321.1:0-3039 GCA_031374905.1 Dolichospermum sp. OTE_70_metabat_362_sub | reverse complement strand
AGCATGAATACTCTCAGTTATCCGCGCTAAATTATCCGGAACAAGAGATTGTAAAACCAATCCCAAATTCATCTGTACTTCTGCCACTTCCTCCGCCGTGGCAAATTGTTGTAAAATCGACAAAGCTTCCTCATAATCTGCTCGCGCTTGCTGCAAAAATTGGGAATCCCCATCAGGAATCATCTGTAACGTCCCTGCCATGCCCACCTTAGCCCGTGCTTTCAGTAAAACATATTCCTCCCCACACATTTGATATGCACGGTCAAATAGCCCGATTGCATTGTGTAAATCTTGGGCTGTTTTCGGCTTTTTCTGAAAACCTTGTGCTATTTCTATGAGCATTTGAATTTTTTCTGCTGTTGTTGCTGACTCTGAAGATATGGACGCAATAGCAGCTTTCACAAATGAATCTGTAATCCTAGAAGTCATAAATTTGCCTGAAGAATGGAATTATGATCACCCATATATTAGGGTTATTAACCAAGCCGATTTACGCAGTTTTCGAGTTGATACAGATTCCCTATTTCATTCTAGACATAACACACCCACAACTAAAGTATGGCTTACGCCACGCCGCTATCGGGGCTAATAACTAAAGTCCGTTAAAACGGACTAGAATTTTCTTTTAGTCGTTTTTAGAGGATGTTTGAAAAGTTTATGACTAACGCCACGCTACGCTCTCATTCAGAGGTAAACTACATGAGAAGACAATAACATTAATACTCCCTAATATAAAACAATTAAGTTATAAAAATCTAGAGTGCATTTACCAATAAAGAAAGTTCCTTTTCTATCCTCAACTTCGTGATTTATTTAGCAGTTGTCAGAATTGACATGGAATTAAAAGCAGAACAAAAAAACCACTTATTAGGTAGGTTCAATGTCAGGAAATCAGCTAAAAATCAGTTTTCAAAAGGGTTAGGTGCTTTTATAGCGGTTATTGGTTGAGTGAAATACAAGAACCCCACCCCCAACCCCACCCCGCAAGCAAAGAGTGGGCTTATGACTGTATCTCATTCAAGTGCATACCGCTATATGTAAAGGGACTCAATTCTCAATAAGTCTTAATTATTGATAATGGCTAAGAAATCGAACTAGTACCGAGGGCGGAATTAAAAATTAATAATTAAAAATTAAAAAAGCAGATTACGCAAGCTTTTTGTGGAATTTTTAGTGGTTGATTAATTTACGCCGGGCTGTACTAGATTAAAGTAAATTTTCATAACGAAATCTAATACATCCAAGTAAATTAACCATTATTTATAATAGTTGTTTTTTTATGTTCTGAGTGAGCAATTAACAAAATTTACAAATTTCCCAATTGCTTCCTTGCTGCTGCTAAAATTAATCTTTGTTCAGCACGAGAAATAGCTTGATAAGTCCTTTCCACAGCTTCCGGTTCTACAGAAATAGAAGTAATCCCCCACTCTATTAATTTATCAATTATTTCTGGATAAAGCGCCGGGGCTTGACCACAGATAGAACAGGGAATACCCCCAGCTTGAGACATTTTAATTAATTGAGATATTGCCCCCATTACTGCTGGATGACTTTCATCAAATATTGTCCCTAGTTTTCCCTGTTCCCTATCTATTCCTAATAATAATTGAGTTAAATCATTTGTACCTATAGAAATACCTGCCACACCAGCTTGAATATATTCAGGTAATAGAAATAATACACTAGGAACTTCTGCCATTATCCATAATTGAAACTGGGATATTTGCGTTAACCCAGCTTGTTCAACTTTTTGACGACAAAATATAAATTCTTCAACACTGCGGACAAAAGGTAATAACAAATTAATATTTTTATAACCAAACGATTGAACTATCGCTAAAGCTTGCAATTCTAATTCAAAAACCGCCGGATTTTGCATATAGCTAAAAACACCCCTTTCACCAAGAATTGATGACTGTGATAATGGTAAATCATAGGGTAGGTAATCTAAAGAACGATAAAAAATAGGTCTGGGTAAAAAAGCGCGAGCAAATTGTCTAATTTGTTCAGATAATAACTCTAATAATTCCGCTTGTCTTCCGGCAATTAACCATTCTTGAGGATGTTTTCCCTCCAAAATATTTAACATCATCAATTCTGAACGTAATAATCCTACCCCGTCTACAGGTAAAGATTTTACTTGTTCAATTAATTGTCCTTGACTCAAATTTACGAGTAACTTAGTGGCAATTATTGGTAAATTTGTGGGCTGGTAATTGACAATTTTTTCCTCTTTGATTAATTCTTCTATCTCCTCATTAAAAAAGTTTTCCTCATCTTCTGTGAGCCGATATATTTCTCCCTTATCACCATCTAATAATAACTTTTCACCTGCTTGTAAAAGAGTGGTTGCACCAGTGGCACTCACCACCGCAGGAATCCCCAACTCCCTGGCTAAAATCGCCCCGTGGCTGGTTAATCCTCCTTGTTCTGTAATAATCCCAGCAACTCCTTGTAATAAGGGCAAACAATCAGGAGTAATTGCTGGTGTGATGAGAATTACGCCTTTAGGAACTTGGATTGGTTTTTGTGATGAATTAAAAATATGGGCATTAGCAATAATTCTCCCTCTGGCTGCACCAATGCCTTGAATAAATTGCACACTCTTATTTACGGGTTGAGGAACAGTAACTTCTGTAATGTATAGTTTTGTGGCTAAAGATTCTTGGGCAACTGTCCATTTCATTGTTAAAGTTGTACCTAATTCACTAACTATTTGATTTCCCATAGTAATTAATTCTTGCAAAAATTCTTCTGGTAAAGCATATTCTTGTTGTTGAGATTCTTCTAAAATATAAGCTAATAAAAAATTAGTATCTAATGTTGGTTGCAGTTGTTGAGCAGAGAAAGAAGTTTCATGATGAAGACGATATGCCAACATTTTATTACCCAATTGTCGTTCTGTGACTACGCCAGTTTTTGGTTCTATGTAATAAACGTCTGGTAATACTTCACCGTTGGTAATTGCCATTCCTAAAACCCAAGTTGCTTCAATATCCCATGCTGATGATTTAGTATTTATAATAACAGAAGCGATCG
>JANMGZ010000292.1:0-4325 GCA_031374905.1 Dolichospermum sp. OTE_70_metabat_362_sub | reverse complement strand
TTCGACCCCAAACCTACAATTTCCGTGATTTTGTCTACCTACAATCGGCACAGATACTTAAACGATTGCATAAATAGCGTAATTGAACAAACTTTTCAGGATTTTGAACTAATTGTAGTTGATGATGGTAGCCAAGATAATACTTTTGAAATTGTCAATGGGTACTTACAAAAATTTAATAATATCCGTTATCTTAAACATCAAAATCGGAAAGCAGCTTACGCTAGAAATGCGGGGATTCAAGCATCTTTTGGTAACTATATCACATTTATTGACAGTGACGACACTTATAAACCCAATCATCTAGAGTCGCGGTTAGAATTTATGCAAGCTAATCCAGAAATTGACTTAATTGAAGGTGGGTGCGAAATTGAAGAAGAATTTGTTGTTCCTGATTATTTTCAACCTAATAAAACAATTAACATTAGAGAATGCGTTGTAGGAGCAACATTTTTTGGAGAAAGGCGGATATTCTTTGAATTAAAGGGATTTAATAATATTTCTTATGGAGAAGATACAGATTTATGGGAGCGGGCCGAAAAAATCTTCAGAACTCAAAAAATCAAAGAGCCAGAAACCTATATTTATACTAGAGTAGAAGATAGTACCACTAAGATTTTTCTAGATAAAATATCCTTTTCTGATTGATATATTCACAGTATAACTGTTTTTAACATCCCCAATTTTTTGAAAAAGCAGGGGATTTTATTATTTATAGATGACAGTAAATTGATAACTATTAAAACCTACCTTCTGCATAAAAGAACTAAAAATGAATACTTAAAAAACCTAAATGCTCAATACTATGAAAATTTACTTAAATCTATTTTGATTTCCTAGTTATTTTTAATAAATCTTAATTATTGAGAATATAGTCTCTTGATCTACGTAAAAGTCCCTAACTCTTTTGAAAACTGATTTATAGCTGATTTTTTTACATCTAACTCTGGTGCATATATATATTTTCGGAGTTTCTGACCTCTTTTTTTATTTCTTGGCAAGAAGTCCGGATTTTAAAGAACTGATCTCGGAGAATTTTGAGGAAGATCGCATCAATCAAAAATCTATCCACTCCGGAAATGTTTTGCATATATACATTTTCGCAGTTTTTGATCTCTTTTTTTATTTGTTTGTAAGAAATCCCAGTTTCAGGAAACAGGGCTATACTGCTTGCGGCTAAAAACTGAACTTTTGTCTTGCTGTAGCAAGATCCCCCAGGGTATGGATCGCCAGCGTAGTGAAGCATCTTGGAGATTCTTGGCTTCGCTCAAAATGACAATTTGCAACCGTTTTTAGGATATCTCGGCGAATCGTTAGCAAAATCACACCAATCAAAAATCTCATCAATAACAAGGATAAAGACATGACACAATACTACTACGGAACAAGTGGAAATAACGTTTACAAGTACACTGGTTCTGATAGTCTTGTTGCCTATGGTTATGCAGGTAATGATACCATTTATGGCAATACTAAGAATGATCAACTTGATGGGGGAGCTGGTAACGATACTTTATGGGGGGAAGATGGTAACGATTCTTTAAATGGGGGATCTGATAACGATTCTTTAAGCGGGGGAAATGGTAACGATTCTTTAAATGGGGGATCTGGTGACGATTATTTAGGTGGGGGAAATGGTAATGATTACTTATTTGGGGGATTTGGTAATGATGTATTAGAAGGGGGATCTGGTAACGATTCTTTAAACGGGACATTTGGTAACGATACTTTATTGGGGGGAGATGGTAACGATACTTTATACGGGGGAGATGGTAATGATTTCTTATCTGGTTCATTTTCAACTGTCAACAACAATCAACAATATGATATTTTAAATGGTGGTAGTGGAACAGATACATTTGTTTTAGGTGCAGGTAATGGAAACTATTATCAAGGAACTGGTTACGCTACCATACAAGACTACAATGCAGGGTCTGACTATATTCAATTGAAAGGACGTGCGAATTCTTTCTACCTGGGTGAAAGCATAGTACGGGTGGGTGGTCCTGGTGCTGATACAGCAATAATGCAAGGGAATGGAGACGTATTAGCAATAGTTCAAGATACCACCAATATACAGTTAACAAGCTATTACTTTAGATTTGTCTAATCCGGCTGGAGTGTAGCGATTTCTCTAAGATATAGCAATCCTAAATTAGTTATGAACAATAAGATCCCCGACTTCTCTAAGAAGTCGGGGATCTTACTCTTGCAATCTATACCTACGGCACGCTACGCTATCATAAATCAAATAGGACTGCCATATAATATTGGGTAAATTAAAGCTAAACCCAACATGATATGGCTGTACAAAGTTGGAGTAAAATCCTCTTAGTAAATCGCAAAACCCGTAGGGACGGGGAAACCCCGTCCTCGATGAATTACTCCGAAATGTGCGTTTAAAAATCAACAAATGAACAATATTTAGCCACCAAACTGGCTAAAAGTTGTAAATCTATCGGCTTAGAAATATACTCATTCACACCAGCAGCTAAACAAGTTTCTCTATCTCCTTTCATCGCCATTGCTGTTTGAGCAATAATCGGTATATGTTGATATTTGGGGTTTTCTCGTAATTGCTGCACCAAGTTTAAACCATTAGCATCAGGTAAACTTACATCCATTAAAATCACTGTTGGTTCGATTTTTTGGAGACTATTCAACATTTCTGCTCCATTCTTTGCCCAAGTTACTTGATATCCTAATCTTCTCAAATAAATCCCTATTAATTCCCCGTTAGGTAAATCATCTTCTACTAACAAAATCACGGACGGGGAAGTCATACTGTTATTATTACAAGGATGACTTACTACTTGTAAATCATATTCTGCTGTTGTTTCTATAGCTGCTAAAACTTTTCCTGTGGGTTTGACGGGGAGTAGAAGACTAAAACGAGAACCTTGATCAACTACAGATTCTAACTCTAAATAACCACCGTGAATTTCTGCCAATTTTTGAGTCACAACTAACCCCAAACCTGTCCCTTCATGACGACCGGCTGCGGGGTTAACTACTTGACTATAGGGTTGAAATAGTCGAGATTGATCTTCGGAAGAGATACCTGTACCCGTGTCCCAAATTGTAAACCGTAAAAATCCATCCTGATGAGAAACCTGTAACCCAACACTACCTTTCATGGTAAATTTAATAGCATTAAAAAGTAAATTCAATAGCATTTGTTTGAGTCGCAAAGGATCGGCTATCAGATTTTTAATATCTGGCTCAATTTCTAACCGTAGTGTTAAACCTTTATTAGCAGCTTTTTCTTTGACTAAAGCTAAAACATTTCGGCACAAAGTAGAAATATGAACAATTTCCCATTGTACTTCTAGCTGATTGGCTTCAATTTTTGACAGATCTAAAATATCATTAATCAGTCCTAATAAATGCTTACCGCTAGATTGAATAATATTTAAATATTCTTGATGACGGGCTTTCTCCGGTTCATAACCCTGTGCTAATAGTAAATGGGTAAAACCAATTATCGAACTTAGAGGTGTGCGAATTTCGTGACTCGTATTCGCCAAAAACTGATTTTTGAGTTGATTAGTGCGTTCTAATTCTTGATTAAAATTATCTAAATGTTGATAATGTTGCCGACAAGATTGTATTTGTTCAAGTTGTGCTAAAGCTGTACGACAATTTTCCCCACTTTTTGTAATCAATTGCAACTTCAAAGGCCAGAGAACATCCTTAAATAATTTGCAATTGGCTGAAAAACTACTTATCTGGATGAGCAACCATCCTTTTATCCCTTTACAATCCTCAAATAAATACCAAGCACTTGGGTATTTTTGAGCTTCCATTTGCCGTATGTCTTGGAGATTGATGGATTTATTCAATCTCAGAGTTAGCTTATTCCCAGTTTTTTGAGATATTATCTCCAAGTTAGGAGTCAGTAATGGTGAATGAGAAATATAGGAGATTTTACCAATTGTTTGCTGTGGTTCAAATATGGCAATACCTACGATACACTGGGTGAACGCAATTAGATTATCACTTAAAGCTTTGTGAAGTTCATGAACGACTATTTGGAAAATTTCTGTTTCTATAGCCATTTCTGATGAAGTCGTAGTGGCCAGAGAAATTAAATAATCCTTGAGACGAATCTGCAACTTATTCAAGCTGCTTTCCAACCACAATTGATACCGCAGATGTTCAATTGTTGTCAAACGGGGCTTTCCGTCTATTTGTGAGTTTTGTTCTGGTAAGCTGGAAGATTGTTGCATGGTCAACTAGACCGTTTGAAAAAAAACGCTTTGCCCACAAATGAAAATGTGAATAGTATTTATGTATATTAACCTACAAATGCTTTTTATATATAA
>JANMGZ010000268.1:0-7017 GCA_031374905.1 Dolichospermum sp. OTE_70_metabat_362_sub | reverse complement strand
TAATAAACCTACTAATTTTAAAGTTGGTTCTAAACGACGTTGAATTTCTTTGCGAGTGTAACCTTGTGCTTGCAATACAAAGGTGACATTTTCGGCAACCGTGCGCTGGGGAATAAGTTTATAATCTTGAAAAACAATTCCTATCCGCCGACGTAATAATGATAAGGAATAACTTTCTAAAGTTGCCACATTAATATCATCAACTATTACTTCTCCTTGAGTTGGTAATTCTGCACCATAGAGCATTTTTAAAAGTGTAGATTTACCAGAACCACTAGCACCTGTAATAAATAGAAATTCTCCTCTGTTCACCTGTAAATTGACATCTAATAAAGCATGATGACTATGAGTGTAAGTTTTGGAAACAGAATGCAACCTGATCATTGTCCCAGCTTGATTTTGAGTTTTTTCTTCTTCGCTGTGAACTGTTTCCGTATTTTCGTTGAACTCAGCATTCCCAACTATTGACATCTCTACTAGTCCAACGATAAATCAAGGATTTGTAAGCGAACTCTGGTAAAGCCAACATCCGTCGCCACCGCCAGGGTTCTTGATATAATCTATATAGCCATTCTAAATTATTATTAGCTAACCAACCGGGAGCGCGAGTTTTTATTCCTGACCAAATATCAAAACTGCCACCAACACCTACCCAAATTGAGTGCGGACACAAATGACGATGTTCAGCAATCCATAATTCTTGACGAGGTACTCCCAAACCAACAAATATTACCTGTGGTTGGATTTGGCTGAGAGTTTGCAACAACTCTTGTTCTTGGGTTGATGAATGATAACCAGAATGTGTTCCGGCTATTTTGAGAGTGGGGAGTTGTTGTTGCCATAAATCTGCTGCTTTTGTGGCTATTGTTGGTGCGCCTCCATAGAAAAATATTGAAGCAGATGGTTGTTGTTGCGCTATTGTTTGTAAAAGGGTTTCCGCTAATTCAATGCCTGGAAACCGTTGCACTTTTTGTCCTAATACATATTCTAAATATAAAACAACTCCTGCTCCGTCGGGAATAACTAATTCAGCATTTTTAATAACTTTAGCTAGGGCTAAATTACGTTCTGCTTGGATAGTCATTTCCGCATTGAGGGTGACTACATGAGTCCCTTTACCTGCTTCGAGACAATCTAACAACCAGCTTGGATAATTTTTCATTATATGAACTGGTAAACCCAATACCGAAAACGCTTGAGGGAATTTAAACATAGTTTTTTAAAATTAGACTTTAGAGGGATGTTTAATGAAGGTTAGTTTATCAAATTTTTTCCTGAATGGATAAGGAGAATTTTCTGCTGATGATTGCTGTTACTTTTGATATACATAAGTTTTTGTCTAGAAAGAATAAAAAGTCTAGTTTTAAAGATCCTCTGGACGATCAATATCTGCTAAAAGTTGGAGATAACTTCTTGATAAATGCAAATTTTGGGCAATTTCTACTGTTTTTGCGAATACTTCAGCAGTTCCCCAGTGAATATTCGTAAATAATTCTGATACTGGCTGTTGTAACCCGATTAAATAATAACCACCGTCAATGGCTGGGCCAAGGACAAGATTAAAAATCTGCAATTGCTCAAAAGCGGTTGTTAAAATTTGCGAATTTAGATCAGGACAGTCTGTACCAATGATTATGACTTGTTTTGCATTGTGATTAAACGCATTAACAAGCGATCGCTCCATTCTTTCCCCTAAATCTCCCGCACCTTGAGACTGATATTCTAGATCATTTCCCAACCAATTTTGCATTTTTTGTAAGTCACCACCTGTAAACCGCACTTCTACGGATACTTTTGTCATCTTTTGCAATTCTTTCACCTGAGAAATCGTATGTTCAGTCATCTGCTTTTGTAAATTAGCCGCACCAACTTCACCTAAAGCAGGTATTAACCGGGTTTTTGTTTGGCCTGGTTCTGGGTAGCGGGTAAAAATAATCAGGTGTTGTGGTAATGGTTTCCAGGAGATCATTCAAAATTTGCTGCTATTAAAGATATTGCTACTATAGGTGCGGTGACTGCACGGAGAATTCGACGACCTAGGGAAATGGGCTGAAATCCTGATTCTACAGCTAGTTCTATTTCTTGATTTGTCCATCCTCCCTCAGGTCCAATAGCAATAATTATCTCATTTGTGGTTTTATTTATCACCTGCTGTAAATGAGGATAATCACCACGGGCTTCACAGATATAGCGATGAGTGGCAGTATTCGCATTTACAGCCATCCTAAAAGCTACGGGTTCTAGGATGGTGGGAACAACAGCCCGTTCGGACTGTTCAGCGGCTTCTGAGGCTATGCGCTGCCAGCGTTCTAGTTTTTGAGAACTGGGGTTTAATAGAGTGCGATCACTTAAAACTGGAGCAATACAAGTTACTCCCAACTCAGTACAACACCGGACAACTTCATCAAATCCATTTCCTTTCGGTAGAGCCATCATCAAGGTAATAGATACAGGTAATTCTGTTTTTACCTCAAGTGCCTCTAAAATCTCTCCTTGTTCCCCTCGTAACCGCGCTAACCACCATTTACCCCTACCATCCATAACAATAAAATTATCACCATCTCGCAACCGCAGTACCCGCAGCAAATAATGTTGTTGTTGGGGTGTTAATAAAAGTTGGTTTTCTTGAAATTGGTGAGGGTGAATAGTAATCCGTTGAAGTTGTAACATATAGTAAAATGTAGGGGCGCAGGGCCTGCGCCCAATCTAATACCAATTTAATGTAGAAGTTGCACAGAATCATAAAATCTATGAATCCATCCATATTTATCTGCGTTCATCTGCGTTCATCTGCGGTAAATAATTCTTAAAATCTTATTCTATGCAGCTTTATCTGAATTTGGCATAAAGTCCGTAAAAATAGCAATGCAATTAACATTATTGTAATAATGCTTGAAACCGTTTTTCAGTCCGAATTTTATCAAAATCCATATCAGTTTTCGCTAGATTTTGATATTTTTGGGGTACAAGTTGAATGGCTTTTTTGAGGTTTTCAATTGCCAATTCTGGATTATTTTGCAAGGCATAATTACAAGCCTTATTATAATATGCTTGATGCAAATTAGGCTGAATAGTAATTGCTTGATTATAAGATGCTAAAGCTTCTTTGTAGCGTTGTAATTTAGTGAGAGCAATTCCCCGGTTAATCCAAGCTTCCTCTTTATTGGAGTGAATGGCGATCGCCTCATCATAAGATTTTACAGCTTCTTCGTAACTTTGTAAAGCTGTTAAAGCATTGCCACGATTATACCAAGCTTCATTTTGATTGGGGCGAATAGCGATCGCTTTATCATAAGATTCTACAGCTTCTGGATACTGTTGCAAAGCTATCAAAGCATTACCGCGATTTACCCAAGTTTCCGCACTATCGGTTTTAATAGCTATCACTTGATTATAGACAACTAAAGCTTCTTGATAACGATGGCTATCTAATAAGCCATTACCTTGGAGTAATAAGTTTTCTGCTTTTTGACTATCTTTTACTTCTGTAATCAGTTGATTAACATTGCTTTGTTGGACAACTTGTTGAGCATTCTCCGGTGAAGAATTTGCTAAATCACTACAGCCAATTGCCAAAAAACTGATTAAACCAGAGGCAATCAATTGTCGCCAAACTACCATATTGCACCTACAAAATTCATATAATGATCCTAAAACTGATGGGAACTTAAAAGTCGTATCAAAATCCACTTATTGTTCTTAATTATTTTTTGATTGTGCAAATTAAAGATGAAGATTTGGATAAGGTTTTAATAAATTAAGGATATAATACCACACTTGTACTCAATCAATCAATTATTCATAAGTACAAAGTTGGCTGATCTATGAAAATCCGGCTTGATGATAGCTTGCGTAGTGCAGCCATACCTACTTATATAGGCTGGGTAAAACAAAAGAGATGAATTAGCTATACAAGTTATGTTTGGGAACCCAAAAAAGTCCTGCTAGATCCAAATTCTAAACGATTTGTGATAAAATTACCTTCTTGTTGCTTTACAAGTGTTCTGAGGGAGTACCAAAAAATAAATTGGCATTCATAAACAATGCGCTTTGCCTTTACATCTATACTACAAATTGGGATATTTTCTAAATTAGCAGTTCCTGAAAGCAGTTAAGTTTATTGTGAGACGATTGGAGGAAAATAAAAAGTATGACTGTTAATGAATCTGATTCATCTCACACATCTTCCCCCCAGATAAATCAGGAAGATGAATTTGTAGTCAATAGTAGTGAGCATTCATTCATGGGAGAAGGACTGGAAAAAAAACAAGTATCTGGGACATCTTCCCTGAAAACAAATATTATTAAAGGAACTGATTTTCTGATTCAGTCTAATTCCAGTCTTCAAGTTGCTATCACCCCAAAAATTTTATTATTCACAAGTTTGGCGATCGCCATCACTATCATTAGTATTGTCATAAATAACTCATTTCTGGGGATTGTGGCAACTTTGGCAACTTTGGGATTATCACTGTTGATCCTTTTTCCTTGGTTGCAAGATGTGATCCAAGAGTGGTTTTCACCCCAAGATAGAAATGTACTTGTTGGCTTAATAGGAGTAATAGTAGCAATAATTGGCTTATTCAGATTCACTAATTTGGGTAATGGCTTACTGCGTTGGGGAAAAAGAATTAACTGGGATGCTTCTGGTACTTTAGCAGAATGGTTTGGCGCATTGGGACAAATTGCCATTGCCATTATCGCCGTTTATGTAGCGTGGCGACAATATGTAATTTCCAAAGATTTAACTATTCAACAAAACCTACTAACTGTACAGCAAAATATTATTACTCAACAACAAACCATAGATTCCTACTTCCAAGGAGTTTCCGACTTAGTATTAGACGAAGAAGGATTATTAGAAGATTGGCCACAAGAAAGAGCGATCGCTGAAGGACGTACCGCCGCTATATTTAGTAGTGTAGATGGGAGTGGTAAAGCTAAAATTCTGCGGTTTCTCTCCCGTTCTAAATTACTCTCTCCCCTCCAACGCGATCGCCGACTAGGAAGAGCTATTCTAGATGGTAGTGGTGGCTATGCTGAAGACCGTTTAGAAGGAGTGCGCGTCATTGATTTAGGTGTCATGTTAGCAGGTGCGGATTTAGCCGACAATGATTTGCGCTGGACAGATTTAAGTGAAGCTAATCTGATTCGTGCGAATCTTAGTAATTGTGATTTAGTCAAAGCTAACTTTTCCCGAACAATTTTATATGATGCCAATCTCAGCAATGCTGATTTAAACGGAGTTCAGTTATTTTATGGTTCAGCAGAACAAGCATCCCCTCGCAGTCGTACCGAACCACCCGACTATGAAACAGGGAAACACACCGGCGCAGTCATCGAAAATGCAGACTTTACCAACGCTCAAAGAATGTCTGAATCTAGCCGTTACTACTGTTGTGCTTGGTGTGGAGAAAAAACCAGAGGGACAATCCCCGGTGGTTGTGTAGGAATTCCTAATAAATTGGGAAGATAACAGAAAATTGACAATTGACAATTGACAATTGACAATTACTAGATATTTAAAAGTTCTGGGAACTAAATCTATAAGCCACAAGTCAACAGCAATACCCATGAGTGGGTAAAAAAACTCTTTTAAAAAAAGACTGACTAAGCCTTAACTAACAAGTTAAAGGATAATTTGATTTAATGAAAAATTCCAAATTTCTGCAAATATCTAGTGCGGCTTTATTGAGTTGGGGAATCTTCCAAAACATAGCTTTTGCTCAACCAATTCAACGCCAACAGAGAATTATCACCCCTCCAACTGTAGAGAAAAATTTATCTCAAATAAAAATCAATCCCCTTTATCTTGAACGAGAACAAAAAGCTCCCTTAATCATTAAAAATCAAATATTGGAATTACGCCGCGATATCCAGTCAAAAAATCTAACTTTTGAGGTAGGTTACACTACAGCCTTAGATTATAAACTAGAGCAACTAGCCGCCACTCAAGCGCCAGATGACTTACCAACACAGGCTAACATCCAAAATGCCCTTGCTGCACAAATCCTCAATGTTGATTTAGCCGAACGCGAGAAATTTGAACGCATTAATCCCGGCGTGATTCCTGAATTACAATTAATTAAAGCTCGTGGCTGCTTTGCTTCGGCAAAATCCTTTGATTGGCGGACTTTGAATAAAGTTACCCCAGTTCGTAACCAAGGTGGTTGTGGCAGTTGCTGGGCATTTGCTACCTTGGGAGCTTACGAAGGTAGTAACCTAATTCGCAACAACACCGCTGCTGATGCTTCCGAACAGGCAATTATTAACTGGGGTGGCGCTGGTAGCTGTGGTGGTGGTTGGTGGTCTAAAGCATTTGATTTCCTGATTCAGAAAGGGACTGCAACTGAAGCTACCGTACCTTACACAGCCACCAATAATCCTTATAATCCCAGTGTAGCTACTCCCTACCGTTCTATAGCTTGGGGATATGTCAAACCTGACGGTGGAATTCCCACAGTTGCAGAAATGAAACTGGCTATGTGTAAATATGGACCATTAACCGTAGCTGTCCGAGTGACTCCGGCTTTCCAAGGTTATGTTGGTGGCGTATTTAACGAGCAAGCAAATGGTCCGATTAATCATGGTGTCACCCTCATTGGTTGGGATGATCAAAAACAAGCTTGGTTAATCAAGAATTCTTGGGGTACAGGCTGGGGTGATAATGGTTATATGTGGATTGGCTATAACAGTAATAGCATCGGTTATGGAGCAGCCTGGACTCAAGCAAGAAGCAACTTCTATAAACTGTCTCCTGACTTGTTGAAAAAATTCACCCCTTTCCAAATCAATCCAGATTTAATTAAAGTTAACCCTTGAAAATCACCTCTGTAATTTTTTCTAACTTGATTACATTAGAAAATTTTAGGTTGGGTAGAGTGCAAATTTTAACCAACCTAATTTTCTGGGTTTCACTCAACAAGGGAGATTAGAGACTTCCAATTAAAGAAATATCCAAAATTTCCTGTGGTACGGGCATCTTGCCAGCTAATAATACAGGGAGGGAACCAGATG
>JANMGZ010000255.1:0-4566 GCA_031374905.1 Dolichospermum sp. OTE_70_metabat_362_sub | reverse complement strand
CAAGAATTGGAAATCATTACCACTGGACGCGCTGCACCGCCACAATTATTAGATATTGCGGATTTGCATTCGGAAATGAAACCCCACCACCACCCTACAGCAGCCGCACTTTTCATTGAAGGGATTGAAATTTATACGGGTGCAGGTAAGGGTAAATCTACCAGTGCTTTAGGTAAGGCTTTACAAGCTATTGGGAGAGGGATTAATCATCCTGGTTCTACCCGTGTATTAATTATGCAGTGGCTTAAAGGTGGGAGTGGATATACGGAAGATGCAGCTATAGCGGCTTTGCAGCAATCCTATCCTGAAGTAGTCGATCATCAACGTTGTGGACGTGATGCAATTGTTTGGCGGAATTCTCGTCAAGATTTAGACTATATAGAAGCGGAAAGGGGTTGGGAAATTGCCAAAATTGCGATCGCTTCTGGTGTGTATAAAACTATTATTCTCGATGAACTCAATCCCACTGTGGATTTAGAATTGTTACCTGTTGATCCGATTGTACAAGCCTTGTTACGTAAACCCCGTGATACGGAAGTTATCATTACCGGGCGCTGTCAAAATCAACCCGCTTATTTTGATTTGGCTAGTATTCACTCTGAGGTTTACTGTCATAAACACTACGCAAATCAAGGAGTGGAATTGAAACGGGGGGTTGATTTTTAACCGTAGGGGCGCAGGGTCTGCGCCCTCCATTCTATTTCTACTTAACACATAATATTTTTATTTGGGTTGAGAAAACCCAACCCAAAAATCACTATTAATGATGATCTTCTTGATTTAACCAAGTTACTAAATCAGCAATTTCGGAAATATTAAACAACGCTGCACCTAAATTTTCTAGCTGTTCCACAGGTAGGATTTTAACTCTGTTAATTATTTCAGAATCAATTTCTCCAAACCTTTGATTTAGTAACCGGAGACAAAATTTAACTTCTCCTTTTTGTTCTCCCTTTTGAAAAATATCCTGATAAATTACTGATTCTTGCATAATATCCTCACTCAATAATTGACGAATAAAATCTTTTTCAAACCGTAAACCGGCTAAAATCTCTGTGTAAGCTGCAATATCCTGTTTAGTCTCCCTATCTGCAATTTTAGCAACATTATTGGCAATCTGGGATAATAAACCTTGAGGTGAATTTGTCCGGGTTAATGGTGCTAATGGTAATAATGGCAGATTATGCAAAAATAATTCTGGTTCTTGTTCCCACATTCTGATTACACGGTAACAGTGTCTGGTCGTTTCGTTAACATATTCTTCGGTAAAAACAATTGGATCATCTGTTTCTTGTAAGAAAATCACTACTTGAGTAACAGGAACTTCATATTTACGGATTAATCTCACTGAATAGTCTAACTCTCTAAAAGGAATGGGAGGTTTAGATTGTGGGTTGGTTTGAAATTCAATATGTAAAATCCGATTTTCTGTTTGTAAGAAGGTGACAAAATCAGCGCGAATTGGTTCTATACTCAATTCGGTTTTTAAGACTTTAATTGTTTTTGGTTCTTGGGGAAGTAAACATTTAGCAAAATCAAAGGGATATTTTTCTGCTAGTAGTTTACAAACGTTGTCAAAACTCATAGGGTTATAAAGTTAAATTGTCAGAATCAGGATATCCAGGATTTAAGGATTTACAGGATGTTTGTTTGAGTTGTGTTTTTAGGGTTTGAGGATTTTATACTTTTCGGTTAGACTCGAAACACTGCAATGTGATCTAGATTAGTGCTTTTTGCTGCTTGATAGGGAATACTACAATCAATAATTTTTACTCCAAAGTTTCTTCTTTAGTATCTTGGAAACTCTTATTTTTAAAATCTAAAAAATGAGCAAATTTTTCTGAAAGATTATCAATCAATCGTATATAATCATCCTCACTAATAGTTGAACCTTCTTCAATGCCTTTAAACACATTCTCAAAACTTGTTTGAACCATATTACTAAGATGTTCTTTACTTTGCTTTTCGTCTATAAACCGTATAAATTCAGTCAAGGCATCTTTGAATTTATTAATATTTTTTTCCTGAGATTCTTTAATTTCTAAAATGCTATATTCAATTGATTTGATAATGAAGTATTTCTGACTGCACCTCCAGCCAACCACCAATGAGGTAAATCAAGTTGGGTTATTGCAGGTAAAACAGTGGCAATAATGGAATTAGAAAGAATGATTTGTAATTGTACATTATTATACATTATAATTGCGGTTATTAATTTGGGATAAATAACAGGCAGTAGTTAGGCTATTAGTTATATGTTGCTTGCATTTTTTGACTATATCTTTTGATCAGCGCGACATCAAAATAAAAATAACAGCAATTTACAGTAAAACGTACCACAAGTGTTGTATATATTAAAAAGCAAATATCAATACTGTTGTCGCCTAAAAAATACTTAAGACATCAGCCTTTTTGCTGTGTATTTATGGCCATCATTCATTTTAAAACAAGACGAGGAAATCAACTAAATGTCTCATGTCAATAGCACAATGATGCAATATTTCCACTGGTATATCGATCCCGATTTAATCCTGTGGAATGATGTAAAAAACAAAGCTGAAGAATTAGCTAAAGCAGGTTTTACAGCTTTGTGGCTACCACCAGCCTATAAAGGATTAGCAGGTGGTTATGACGTGGGATATGGCGTATATGATATGTACGACTTGGGCGAATTTGATCAAAAAGGCACAATTCGCACTAAATATGGCGATCGCCAACAGTATTTAGATGCTATTCAAGCACTTCAAAAACAGGGTTTACAAGTCTACGCAGATACTGTTCTGAACCACAGAATGGGAGGAGACGAGAGCGAAGTCGCTAAAGCCACACCATTCTCCCACAATGATCGGCTTAATCCCAAAGGTGAACCACAAGAGATCAAGACTTATACCCATTACACATTTCCCGGCCGTGAAGGCAAACATTCCGACTTCCAGTGGCATTGGTGGCACTTTGATGCTGTAGATTATGATGATTATTCCCAAGAGCAAAATACTATCTATCTATTCGATGGTAAAAAATTTGATGATTATGTCGCCTTAGAAAAAGGTAACTTTGCCTATTTGATGGGATGTGATGTAGACTTTCAATCTGAGGAAGTTAGAGAAGAAATAACTCGTTGGGGTGAATGGTATCTTGACACCACGGGAATTGATGGTTTCCGCATTGATGCCATTAAACATATTTCCGCTTGGTTCTTTCCTCAATGGTTAGATGAACTCAAGCAATATGTGGGTAAAGATTTATTTGCAGTGGGTGAATATTGGGAGGATGATATCACCTCATTGCACTGGTATCTGGATACTGTTGAGAACAAAATGTCCTTAATTGATGTTCCCCTCCACTTCAATTTCCACCGTGCTAGTGAAGCAGGTGGTGACTATGATATGCGAACGATTCTGGATGGGACATTAATGCAGGAACGACCCACTCAAGCTGTCACTTTTGTCGAAAACCACGACTCCCAACCATTACAAGCTTTAGAATCACCTGTTGAACCCTGGTTTAAACCTTTAGCTTATGCGTTGATTCTCCTCCGTGGCGAAGGTTATCCTTGCGTATTCTATGCTGACTATTATGGTGCAGAATATGAAGACAAGGGCAGAGATGGCAACGATTACAAGATTGTTATTCCTTCTCACCGTTGGTTAATTGACAAATTCCTCTATGCTCGTCAAAATCTTGCCTATGGTCCCCAATATGACTATTTTGATGACCAAAATGTAATTGGCTGGACAAGACTAGGAGATGCAGAACACCCCAAAGGGCTGGCTGTAGTTATGAGTAATGGATCTGGTGGTAGTAAATCAATGGAAGTTGGTAAACCTAACGCCAAGTTTTACGACTTAACAGAACAGATTAAAGAGCCTGTTTATACGAATGAAGAGGGTTGGGCTGATTTCTGTTGTAATGATGGTTCAGTTTCGGTGTGGGTTCAAGATTGATGAATTTAAAACTCAAATAAGTTTTTGATCTCATCTGATTGAAAGCATTAACGAATCTCCTCATTTGGAGGTTCGTTTTAATTTGTGAATAAGGTACTATTGCTTAGTCGGTTGACAATTGGCAGTTATAGCGGTTATCACGCTTGATGCAATACAATGAAGGGCGCAGGGTCTGCGCCCCTACAGGCTTTACGATTTGCTGACTGTATCTCACTCAACTGAATACCACTATAACTTAACTAATAGGAGCAATTATGGATAATAGCAATACTTTGGATTTGATAGCAGGGGGATTAGCGATTATTATTTTGGTAGGGGGAATGTTGATGATGTTTACTACTATTTTCAGCACTAAAAAATAATCAGTTCATTCACCCAGTTTTTCTGGGTGATCACTAATATCAGTTAAGAAACATCTGCCCCAAAGGCTATCCTAATTACCCAAAATATCATTAAAGTTGCGATCGCTAACCAATCCCCTCTTATTAACTTTAATTCTTGCCATTTAACTCGATGTTCATTAGGACTAGTAAAACCCCTGACCATCATTGCATTTGCCATTTGTTCAGCCCGCAACAGCAGATTTTCTAATAACCTTTCAGTCACAATTAACCAAACTTTT
>JANMGZ010000188.1:0-2340 GCA_031374905.1 Dolichospermum sp. OTE_70_metabat_362_sub | reverse complement strand
TTCTTTTATTCTTATCCCATATAACATCACCGTCAACGTATTTATTAGGATCTGCTATAATTTGTTCAAATTCGGCTTGGCTTAACATTATTTAACAGACAATCTTTTCGCATAATAAATTAAAAATATTATACTTGTAAGTGATTAGTTGCAATAGATAAAAACTATTCCACAATTATAGCATCTAGCTCTGGTGATTATAAAGATACCTAAGACAAGCTCCATAGAGACAGATATACAAACAAAGTCCCCATGAGGCTACGATATGCTACGCAAACACATACTCACGGGGAATTAGTAGTTTTAAACCCACATAAGGTGCATAGGAAAATAACCCAATTCCTAATCCCCCAACTTAAAATGAAGAACCTGCTTCTTCTAAAAATTCCTCTTCTTCTGGAGTAGATATCCGTCCTAAAATGGCGTTACGATGGGGAAAACGACCAAATCGGGAAATTATTTCTTTATGTCGAAAAGCTGATTCAATCGCTTTTGCACTGTAGGGATCATGACTAAGTTGTTGAAATAGCTTAATACACTTGCGTTGATCAATTGGGTCTTCACTGTGTTCAAAGGGTAAATATATGAACCAGCGTTGTACAGCTAATAGTTTTTTATCATAGCCTTTGTTTGTGGCTTGTTGCGCTAATGATAGTGCTTCCCAGTCCGTTGCAAAGGCTTGTGGGGTATCACGAAACATATTTCGGGGAAATTGATCTAGCAACAGTATTAAAGCTAGACAAGTTTCTGGTGAATTCATCCAATCATGTAAATATCCTGCTACTGCTTTTTGGTAATCTTCCAGAAAAAGGTCGCGGACTTTTACATCGAAGTCTGGTGATTTTTCAAACCAAAATGTTTGAATTTTCCCGTAATTGGGGTCATTTAGATGACCAAACCAAAAATCCAAAATAGTTGTTGCCTGTGACATTGCTATTATTGATGATTACAAAGCACCTGTCGCATTTTACATAGATTTGCTGGTAACTCCAAATTCATGGCTTGTTCGATAAAAATTGAGGGAATAGGAATATGTGGGGTTGCTTGTACCGTATAAGCTAATAAAGTGCCATTACCCATATCTTTAAGTTCTAAACTGGCATGAAAATCTGCAAATGAGCCTCTTTCCATGCGAAACTGGATTTGCTGCCCCAGAACTTCCACCACACTCAGATAAATTTCTACTTGGGCTGTAAAAAACAGAAAAGCTTTTTGTGCGGCTTGATACAGACGTTTAACATCACCTCTGGATATAATTTCGCTTTTGGTAATATCGGGAAAATATTGTACCCAACGAGGGTAATCTGTAATTTGTTGCCAGACATGGGATCTGATTAGGGGTACATACATCCAAGCGGTAACAGCGCCACCCCAGCTAGTGTGAGATCGCGTTTGTAGCAATACTTCCCCCTGCATCAGTAATCTTTGCTGATCTTGATTCCAGAGGGTATCTAATAGCGGTAGCTTGGTGTTAGCGACATTTTTAAGATTTGAGTTTGACATATATAATGCAGATATAGTGATTTTAGTGACTTTTTAACTGGTTGATTGCGATGATCTAATTGAGTTTAACTTACTTAATTCTAATTACAGTTCAATTCATGGAGTTTTCGCAGATAATTTAGTCTCGAGTTCATCTTCAAAAGCGTTAATTGGAGTTAAAAGGAAAATGCCATGAGTCAATCTTCTGTAAATAGCAAATTAATCCAGGGTTTTGGCATTCTTTTGGGTATAAGTGTCTCCTTGTTTGTACTGAGAGGATTGGGTATTATAACTTTCCTTCCTAGTGGTATAATTACTTTGTTGTTCTTTGGGGCTATAGCTTTGGCAATCTTTAGTTATTGTTCAAGGAGATGGTGGCGTTTTTAGTTTCATGATCAATAATTATTACATCAAAAAAACTGACAAGTAATTGATCACAGATAAAAAAGATGCAAAAGTATATATGTAAGGTTTGTGAGTAATATGGAGATAGATCCCCGACTTCTTCAAGAAGTCGGGGATCTGAAATATTAGGAAAATTTTGATTTTGTTACCCTTGCAAATTATAGTTATTGGTGGTGGGGCGGCGGGATTCTTTGGTGCGATCACCGCAGGTGCTGCGCTCCGCGCAATCGCTTGTGCCGAAGCTAATCCCCAAGCCCAGGTTACTTTAATCGAAGCTAGTCGTCAACCTTTGGCGAAAGTTCTCATTTCCGGTGGAGGACGTTGTAACGTTACTCATGCTTGTTTTGAACCAAAAACTTTAGTTCAGAATTACCCTAGAGGTGGTAAAGCCTTGTTAGGTGCATTTACTCGTTTTCAACCTTTAGACACCATAGCCTGGTTTGCAGCCCATGG
>JANMGZ010000151.1:0-9733 GCA_031374905.1 Dolichospermum sp. OTE_70_metabat_362_sub | reverse complement strand
CGGTGGGGTTAACTTGTCTCAAACCAGGGAGTAAAATTGTCTTGGCTGGGGGCGCACATCCTCCTGTACGGGACTTTTTGGCACTACACCGAGATGAATACCCACTGATTGAAAGACGTTCGGTAAATCCTGAAAAAATTCGCTCTTTAATGGTTGTGGATACTCAAAAGCGCGATCGCTTGGGTAAAGCCGCTATTTGGTTCGATTTACCCAATGTCCAAGAAATCATCGTTTATGATCATCATTTTGGACAAGACAGGGATATTCCCGCTACCCAATTATATATTGATGAAGTGGGGGCGACAACTACCTTAATGGTAGAAGAATTGCAAAAAAATAATATTTCTTTAAATTCTGCCCAAGCAACTGTAATGGCTTTGGGGATTCATGTTGATACAGGTTCATTAACCTATAAACAATCTACACCCAGAGATGCTTTAGCTTTAGCTTGGTTAATGCAGCAAGGAGCAAATTTATCAGTTATTTCTACTTATCGTGATCCTGGTTTATCACCACAATTACAACAATTATTAAGTGCTGCTTTAGAAAATTTAGAATATATTTGTTTGCGGGGATATACCATTGCTTCAGTAACACTAAAAACCGATGCTTTTGTTCCAGGTTTATCAAGTTTAGCTTCCGAAATTATTGATTTAACAGAAACCGATGCTGTACTGTTGGCAAATGAATATCCTTTAGATGAAAATGATTGGCGATTAACAGTAATTGGGAGAACACAAATTCCCCAAACAAATCTTAATTCCTTATTTCAACCTCATGGTGGTGGTGGACATTCTCAAGCTGCTTCTTTCAACCTCCGGACTACCGATTCCCAACCAATTTTACAACAATTATTAAATGGGTTAAAAGCCCAAATTCCCCATCCTCCTACAGCTAGAGATTTGATGTCTTCTCCAGTGCGGACAATTCGCCCTGATACTACTATAGCTGAAGCACAACGAATTTTATTACGTTATGGACATTCAGGTTTATCTGTAGTTAATAGCCAAGATTTATTAATCGGAATTATTTCTCGACGAGATTTAGATATTGCTTTACATCATGGGTTTAGTCATGCACCAGTTAAAGGTTATATGACAAGTAATTTAAAGACAATTACTCCTGATACTTCTTTACCAGAAATTGAATCTTTAATGGTGACTTATGATATTGGTAGATTACCAGTATTAGATCAGGGTCAATTAGTTGGTATTGTCACCCGCACCGATATTTTAAGAGAATTACATCAATTAAAAATTAAAAATTTAGAATTAAAAATTAAAAATTATTCTCAGGATCTAGGACTGAATACAGAATTAAAAAAACGTCTTACACCGCAACTTTGGCAATTACTCAATACCGCATCCCAAGAAGCAGAAAAACGAGGTTGGCATCTTTATTTAGTTGGTGGTGCAGTGCGAGATTTGCTATTATCAGAAGCGGAAACTCACAATTTGATGATTAATGATATTGATTTAGTAGTTGATGGTTTTCATAAAACCGCAAATGTCGGTGCAGGTGTAGAATTAGCTAAAGCTTTACAGCAGATTTATCAAAATGCGAGATTAGAAATTCATGGTGCTTTTCAAACTGCGGCTTTATTATGGCATAAAGATCCTGAATTAGATTCATTATGGGTAGATATTGCCACAGCCAGAACAGAGTTTTATCCTTACCCAGCAGCTAATCCAGAAGTTGAAGCTAGTTCAATTCGGCAAGATTTATATCGGCGAGATTTTACGATTAATGCTATGGCTTTGCGGTTAACTTCTCCTCGTGCTGGTGAATTATTAGATTTTTTTGGAGGTTTTATAGACTTACAAAATCAGCAAGTTCGGATTTTACACGCTAATAGTTTTATTGAAGATCCGACTCGGATTTATCGAGGTGTGCGGTTTACGGTGCGGTTTGGATTTTCTCTAGAACCACAAACAGAAACTTATATTCGTTATGCTATAAATAGTGGAGTTTATGATCGGACTAGTCAAGAAAATAGTAAAACTCCGGCTTTGCAAACTCGGCTAAAAACTGAGTTAAAATATATATTATCCGCACCTTATTGGCAATCAGCTTTAGAATTGCTTGATAATTTAGGGGCTTTACAATGTATTCATCCTACTCTAAAATTAGATTTAGAACTTTCTCGACAATTAAATTTATTAAAACACTGTTTAAGGAAATTTGATAAAAAACAAACTTTAATAAATTGGCAAATGCGTCTAGAAGTATTAATTGCCTATTTAAAACCAGAATATCGAGAAAAAGTAGCCAAAAATCTCCAATTAGTGGATGATAGTATTGCTAGATTGCAGAATTTATCTCAAATTCAATCTGAGATAATTAGATTATTACCCACTTTTGAAAAACCTAGTCAGACTGTCTATTTACTCAGAAAGTATGATTTGCAAACTTTAATCTTAATTGCTTTACAAAGTCACCGCAAAATCAGAAGACAGATTTGGCAATATTTAATAAATTGGGGAAATATTCAACCGCTATTAAATGGGAATGATTTAAAAAAATTGGGTTATAAACCTAGTCCCCAATATAAGCAAATGCTTGATGATTTATTAACTGCTACTGTAGATGGTATTCTTAAGGATGAAGCGGAAGCACAAGAATTTCTAACCAAGCATTATCCTATGTAATTATATGGCTTACGCTACGCTGTCAGCAAGCTCTAATCAGACGCGGTTTAGGTTACTCACGATAATCGCATTTTAGATATTGCTGACCGGTCATCTAGTCAGAGACTTCCAATTAAAAAATATCCTAAAATTTCTTGTGGAGTTCTCTTACAGGATTTAGTTTGTTAAAATACCTGGCGACAAAAGTACCGCCAGGATGATTGTATTTACAAGTAAATTAACGATTAAAAATGTGTAAAAAGCTTGTGTAATCTGCTTTTTTTAATTTTTAATTATTAATTTTTAATTCCGCCCTGCGGTACTAGCTTCTTGGATTAAAATATCCAACTCTTGCTGCATTTTGCTTCTGACTAATTCATAGCATTCGTCAACATAAGGGCGATCGCTTGCGGCTTCTCTTCCATAGCGTTCAAATACAATCGGGCGACAAACCCTAGTATAGATAGGTACAGGCAAGGGAATATTAGGCCAGGGTCCAATAGCTAATCCCCAAGGTAATCCCAAATAAACAGGAAACACTAAAGGATCTACCCCAAACAGCCAAGGCATCCCCATTTTATGAAATTGCTGCATGATTTCATAAATATCAGCCAAGACAATCAGAGTATCATGTGACCCCCAGGAAATCGCCGGGACAATCGGGATATTTTCCCGCAGCGCCAACTTAATAAACCCCTTGCGTTGAGCAAAATAAATTTTATCCCGCATCGCATGAGGTCGAAACACATCCTCCGCACCACCAGGATAGACTAAGACACTAGCGCCAGCCCGCAAAGCCGCGTAAGCCATTTTGGGATGCGCTCTCACTGCACCAGCCTTCATCGCCATTTCTGCCGCTGGAGGGAATACATCCCAAACTTTAGGGTGCATCAAACCATAAATTGATCTTTTGACACCAAAACGACGCAGCCAATCATATAACATCATTGATGTGTCAGGAGAAGCCAGTCCGCCATTGTGAGAACCGACAATGAGAATTTTTTCATCTGGGACATTTTCCCAGCCACTAGTTTGGACTCGAAAATAGAAGTTATATAACCAGCCCAATATAGGCATCATAGACTCGATGAACTTTGGATCTCGTTGATCCAAAGACCACCCTGTATTAGTGTTTTGAAGATGTTTTAGTTTGAACATCAGGAAATTTTATCAGGATTTATACGGATGAAACGATCCGTTGTTTTGCAGTTTTATCCAGCCTAACGTAATTTTCCTATTGTTTTGGGCATTCCTCATGAGAATATGTCCATTAGGAACATCATTTAATCATCCCCGTCTGATCATACAAGGATTATTCTTATAAATCACGTTATCAATAATCGGGGTCATAGAAACAAAATGAAAAAATTAAAGCTATTTATATCTGTTCCCCTCGGACTCACCATCAGTTTATTACTGACTCAGGCTAGTTTTGCCAAACCGCCGATTACTCAAATCAAAAATCCCGTTGAAAAAGATCCAATAACTTTAACTGGTAAGTCTGGGGGCGCAGTCAAAACTGATTGTGGGTATATTTCCCGCACACCCAGTCAAGTAATTGAGGTAACTGAGTCACTCCCTTATCTCCAATTAATCGCGGAAAGTGAAGGACAGCCAACGCTTTTGATAGATGGACCTGTGGGGCGATTCTGTATACTTAGTAATGATGGTTTTGAGAGTCAGCCTAAGTTTTCTGGCTACTGGCCTCCAGGACAATACTCAGTATATGTTGGTGAATTGTCGCCAGGAAATCATAATTATGCTCTTTCCATTTCACAACAGCAAAAATAGTAATGTCAGTTTGGTCAACTCTATGCCAATACTGCTGGCTTTGTCAGTCTGGCAGATACTTTAAGTCTAACGGATCGTATTTTTGACAACAAATTGGACTCCTAACATGATATTGGTATTACAGTGACTCAATCTCTATTATAAGTTCACTAATGTTATGGGTTGTCCAAAGCTATTAATCTCAAAGATAGCAGCCTACTACACTCATCCTCTGGAAAAAGTGTTTTTTCTGGGTAATCAAGTCTTAATTGCCGATAAACACCATTATATCCAGTTGGAGTTAGAAGGTATAAAGGTAATTATTTCTGAACTATTGTCGTTAACGCCCAATTTTTTATCGACAATAATTAGTGTTAATGATTATTAGCAAAGACAAATAACCCATCAGTAATGAACAATATAAAGATTTAGCACCGCAATCAAAGCTTGTGTTAACCATCAAAATCTTGAAGGGGAAATATGTTCAAAAGACTAATTGGCGTTGTTGTGGTTACTATTTTGCTGACATTTCAAATGCTTGTCGGTAGTGCAACAGCAGTAGAACTAGGTGAAGCTACCCGCACAGTCCCATTAAATGATCAAGGCGATACGGTTGTTCTCAGCTTAAAACAAGTCAAAGAAGGCAAAAGACTATTCAATTACGCTTGCGCTCAATGTCATGCGGGTGGAGTCACCAAGACAAACCAAAACGTAGGACTCGAACCCGAAGCTTTAGCAGGGGCTTTACCTAACCGCAATAATATTGAAGGTTTGGTAGACTATATGAAAAATCCCACTACCTATGATGGTGTAACAGAGATTTCTGAAATTCACCCCAGTTTGAAGAGTGCGGATATTTTCCCGGTTATGCGAAATCTGACAGAAGATGACTTAACCGCAATGGCCGGACATATTCTCCTTCAACCAAAAGTTGTTGGGACTAAATGGGGTGGCGGTAAAATTTATTACTAAATTATTCTGATACAATCAGATAAATTGATCAGCATTCAGCCGTCAGCTAATGCCTAACGGCACGCTACGCGAACAGCAAGAATTGAATTGATAAGGATTCTGAATATTAATTTCTGATATCAGTTTCCCTACTTCAAAACGCCGAAAATCCGGTTTTAGCTGACTGCTGACCACTGATAGCTGAATGCTTACTCAAAAACTAATTTCTTAGTTGCACTGGCATAGCTAAATAAGTCATTTTTAAACCACCCAAAGGCGTAAAAATTACTGGGGTTAAACTTTGATTTAAGTGCATTTGAATTTCTGAAGATGGTAATTCTTTCAAACCTTCCATCAGATATTTGACATTAAAAGCAATGTCTATATCTTCTCCAGATATTTGCGCCGGCATTGATTCTGTACCACTACCAACATCTTGCGCTTCACAAGATAAAGTAATTTCTTGATTGGCATTATCAATGCTAACTTTGACAATATTATTTTTCTGATCTGCTAATACTGCAATACGTTCTAAAGTGCTGATAAATTGCTTTCTTTCTAATGTAACTTGGCGTTCAAATTGCCGAGGAATTAATTGCCGATAAGCGGGATATTGCCCTTCTAAAGTCCGGCTGGTTAAGCGTTGATTTTGCCAAGCAAATACCACCTGACCTTGATCTAAATATACGGCTACAGTTTCTTCTGAGGCGGAATTATGCCCTAACATTCGCTGTAGTTCCCGTAATGCTCTTGCCGGTACTGTTACTTCTACCTGTTCACTCCCCTCCACAGGGCGTTCATTTGTGGTTTCTAGAACTGCTAAACGGTGTCCGTCGGTGGCTGCAAATTCTAAAGTATCTTGTTTGAGGGTTAAATGTACACCTGTGAGGACTTGCTTGGTTTCATCGGAACTGGTAGCAAATAATGAACCTTTTAAGCCTTCAATTAGTGCCGCAGTGGTGAGAGTAATTGCTTCGGCATTTTCAATAACTGGTAATTCGGGAAATTCTTCTGCACCCATAGCCCGAACTTGATAACGGCCACTTTTGGGTTTAAGGGTAACAATTATACCTTCCCCGCTGGGATCTCCTGATTGGTCATCAAGGGTGATTTCCCCTTCTGGTAAACGAGAGGTGATATCTACAAGTAGTTTAGCAGGGAGAGCGATCACCCCACTTTCTACTACCTCTGCACTAAAACTAGTCCGGATACCTAAACTGAGATCAAAAGCTGTTAAACTAACTTGATTAGTTTGGGCATCTGCGTGTAATAAGATATTAGCAAGTACAGGGTGAGTGGGTCTGGATGGGACTGCACGACTGACAAGGGAAAGATTGCTACTGAGATCACCTTGAGAACAAATTAATTTCATCTTTAAATTAAATTATGGGGGAATTGGTAATTGTAATGGGTAATTAGGTAATTTACCCATTACTGCGTTATTTTAACTGCTTAAAGCCTTAATAAATCGCTGTAAACTTTTGAACACGCCAGGTTTTCTCGCGGGTGTAACGTTGGTATTGTTCTCCGGTTGTCCTCCCATGAGAATTACGTCTAATTCGTCACCAGATGGTTTTTTGGGGAGTGCGGCAACTTTTCGATATTCACCTTCTGTTTCTAGCCATACTTCCCATAGTCCAGGGTAGCAGCGGAAAAGGGCAGATTCATCATCTACGGGACGAATATAATAACAAGATTCAATGGTGCTGATAAAACGGCGACGGGTTTCTCTGGCTGTGTAACCGATACCAACTACGCTGGAATCTTCTAACCTAGGGGTTAACATGATGACGGGGCGTTCCCCGATAATTTCACACAGCTTTTCTAATTGTGGTACTTCTACGGATGTGGGGGCAATAAATAGGAAAATTTCATCTTCTGGCTGAATTTTTGCTTCTAAAGATGCAGCCCTACCTGTACCAATATCGGAAATTTGAAACTGTGCCTCTGTCCAGTCACGACGGGCTAAAGCAGCAGCCCCAGCATCAGCAAAGAATACCTTGAGACGGGATTCATATCCAGTAAAGAGGTGAAGAAACTGTTCTGCAACTGTCATGAATTTGAGTTCGGGAAATAATAACTCAACTTGAATACGAGTCATACCATCAGCTAAAGCTGATTTTACCGCTTCCGATGATTGAGCGATCGCATCTTCTAGGGTTTTGGGTAGTTCAGCCATAGTTTACAAAGTTTGTGGGGTGCGGAGTGCGGAGTCAGGAGGAAGAATTAGAAAGAGGTAAGAATAGTCTTCAATACTTGTTACTTTTTTTGACGAAATTAACCCATCAATTAAACTGCAACTTCCTGGGCTTCCAACACATTAATTTCATCTAAAATCCGCCAAATTTCCTGCATCATTGGATCTAAACCAGTGCGAGTTACAGCCGAAATTATAAAAACAGGTGCTAAAGCCAGATGATTTAATTGAGTAGCCAACGCTTCCAAATCAACAGTTTCTCTATCAACAGCATCTATTTTATTCAAAGCTAAAATTTGCGGACGTTTAGCTAAACCCCGTCCATAGGCTTTAAGTTCTTCTTGAATAGTATGGAAATCAGCGATCGCATCTTCACTTGTCGCATCAATTAAGTGTAATAAAACCCTTGTCCTTTCAATGTGACGGAGAAAATCATGTCCTAAACCCGCACCATGAGAAGCGCCTTCAATTAAACCGGGAATATCTGCAAAAACAGTACCATCACCCGTAGGTTTTTTCACTACACCCAAATTAGGAATTAAGGTAGTAAAAGGATAATCCGCAATTTTGGGACGCGCAGCCGACAAAGAAGAAATTAAAGTAGATTTACCAGCATTTGGTAAACCAATAATTCCCACTTCTGCTAACAATTTTAACTCTAAACGTAATACCTTCTTTTCCCCTTCTAAACCAGGAAGTGAATATTCTGGAGCGCGGTTACTATTACTCAAAAAATGTTGATTTCCTAGTCCACCTTTACCACCTTCAGCAACTCGAAACCTTTGTCCAGGTTCAACTATATCGCATAGTAAAGCACTCGTTGCTGCATCATAAATAGAAGTACCACAAGGAATTTCCACAATTAAATCTTTTCCACCCGCGCCGGTGCAATTATTTGGACCACCACGTTCTCCATTTTGCGCTTTAAATAAATGCTTGTATCGAAAATCCAGCAAGGTTTGGAGGTTAGTATTACCCACAAAAATTACTGAACCGCCTTTTCCGCCATTTCCACCAGACGGACCACCTGCTGGTACATATTTCTCTCTGCGGAAAGCGACAGTACCATCGCCTCCGTTACCTGCTTCTACTTCAATTACTGATTGGTCTATGAATTGCATAATTAGTCATTAGTTATTGGTCATTGGTCATTGGTCATTGGTCATTGGTCATTGGTCATTGGTCATTGGTCATTGGTCATTGGTTATTGGTTATTGGTTATTGGTTATTGGTCATTGGTTATTGGTTATTCTTCGTTTGGAAGTTTACCAATTGAGTTTAGATAGGCGTTTAATTTAGGTGCTAAGTCATTAATTATAACTTTTAGTGCAATTACCTGTTCATCTGTTAATAGGTTACGGCTATATGCTCTTCTTAGCCAGTGTTGAGTTTCATATAATGAACCTCGTGCTATTCTAATAAACGGCAGATTGTCTTGATAACTCCCTCTTCCCACACCTTCTGCTATGTTCGCACCAATGCTATCTGCTGAACGGATAATCTGTTTACCCAGTGTATTTTGCGGTAATGACTCCCATTCGTTCACAATTTTCCAAATATTATCAGCTAATTTTTCTGATAGCTGATATACCCGTAATTCCTGAAACCTACCATTCCCTATTATCTCACCTAACTAGCAACTAATGACTAATGACTAATAACCAATGACTAATGACCAATGACCAATGACCAATGACCAATAACTAATGACCAATAACTAATGACCAATGACTATATATAAGGTGTAATATCCTCGCCACAGTCATCTGCTAGATAGGAAAGGGCGCGGAAGCGTAAACCTACCATTTGTTCATAGAGTGGGTTAATTTTACACAATGGCGGAATGTGAACTATTTTCCGTCCAAATAGAGTTACATCTCTTTCAAAGGGACACTGGGAAGGAATCATTTTACACAAAAATCGGGCAACTCTGGGATCTTGAATATCTAAACCGTCTAACCAGTGACGCAAAGGACTCAAAGCGTCTGGGTTTTGGTGTTGCAGTTCGGTAGAGAGAAAATCCTGTGTTTGTGAGGTATCTTCTAGGGTATGCCGTAAGGCTGTGAGTAAATTTTCTTGCAGTTCTAATTTTTGACATAATTGCTGAAGCAGGTCATCTTCACTGGGAGAATATATACCATCAGCGATCGCTACCATTACCGCTGTCCGCAAGAAATTTTCCGCTACA
>JANMGZ010000111.1:0-4138 GCA_031374905.1 Dolichospermum sp. OTE_70_metabat_362_sub | reverse complement strand
GAAAGAACCCAGCATGAAAGACCACAAACGACTTCTACTTATTGATGATGACCCTAACCTCATCTTGCTGGTGAAGGATTACTTAGAGTTCCGAGGCTACGAAGTCATCACGGCTGCAAATGGCTCAGAAGCTCTGAATCTTCTAGAAACCGAAGTTCCAGATATGATCATCTGTGACGTGATGATGCCGGAAATGGACGGATACACTTTTGTCGAACAAGTGCGACAAACCGAACGCACTAGTTGGATTCCCGTTCTTTTCCTCTCAGCTAAAGGTCAAAGTGCAGACCGAGTTAAGGGTTTAAATAAAGGTGCTGACGTATATATGGTCAAGCCCTTTGAACCTGAAGAACTCGTAGCACAAGTAGAATCCTCACTTAAGCAAACTGTGCGTTGGAAAGAACATCAAACTAAAGGTGGCGAGAATGGTTCTCGCATCCAAGTTCCTTTCGATGTCCAGTTAACCCCCACCGAACTGAAAGTAGTCCAGTTCGTAGCTAGGGGTTTAGCAAACCGCGAAATCGCTGAAGAATTAAATGTTAGTCAGCGAACTGTTGAAAGCCATGTTTCCAATATGTTGGGTAAAACCAATCTCCACAACCGGACTGAATTAGCACGTTGGGCGATTGAAAATCAAATGGCCTAGATAGGTGACAGGGAACAGGTAAGAAGCAAGAGGCAAGAGAAATATTTTCTCCCCTGCTCCCTTCCCTGCTCCCTTTTAAGTTAAGCTTTATTTCTATGTTTCACTAACTCCACTGCCAATTTTATTGCTGCTTTCATGCTTGTTGCATCAGCAACTCCTTTTCCGGCAATATCAAAAGCTGTTCCATGATCTGGTGAAGTCCGCACGAACGGTAAACCAATGGTAGTATTGACAGCCCGATCAAAAGCCATTAACTTGACGGGAATTAAGCCTTGGTCATGATAAAGTGCCAAGTAAGCATCAGCAGAATTTTTAACTTGAGAATTACCATACCAAGCAATACCAGGTTTTACCCACATTGTATCTGGGGGAATGGGTCCTTCTAGCTCTAAATGAGGGCGTTTTTGCCGTTCAGATTCCAACCAGGGAATTAACCAATCTATTTCTTCTGTTCCTAATTGTCCCATTTCGCCACTGTGGGGATTTAACCCGGCGATCGCAATTCTCCCATTTTTGATCCCAAAATCATTTTCTAAACACTCCACCAGCAAATCAAGTTTCTTTGTCAACAACTGCGGTGTTAATGCCTTAGATACTTGACATAAAGGGATATGTGTGGTAGCTAGTATTGCGCGGATTGTCCAACCAGTAAAAGGCGATCGCCCCACAAATAACATCCCAAACCTTTCTACATCAGCCTTTTCGGCTAAAAGTTCCGTTTGTCCTGGATAATTATAACCTGCGGCTTTCCAAGCAGATTTAGCAATAGGTCCTGTGACAATCCCATCAAACTCACCCGCCAAAGTTTGCGCTATTGCATATTCCATATAAGCAAAACTGGCTGCACCACTGGCCGCATTCCCTACACCTGTGATAATTTCACCACTAGTAGAAACATCAATCATAGACAAATCAACCGGATTGGCCAAAGCTAGGGAATTATCAATATTTTTACTAATATTTTCATAAGTGTTACTCAGTAAACTTCTATTACCCACTACCACCAGATCACAATTTTGAGTAACTTCAGGATCTGCCAAAGCCTTCAAAATCACCTCAGAACCAATACCCGCAGGATCTCCCAGCGTCAGTACCAACCGTGGACGTTTATTTTGATTAGTCATGGGTAATTAATTCGTCATGTTGTCGGGGCAGGGTTTCCCCGTCCATTACTAATTATCAACCCTAAATTGGTTTAGAATTATTGATAAAGGTCTAATTACAATCATTCTGATAGACCAAGTTTCCCTGATCCCTCAAAGTTGAAAATAAGATTTGAGCCTTCAAATCAAATTCAGCAGTCTTAGAAACAGGAAACATAAATCGGCGTTGCTGGATTGAGGTATGAAACTCAAACATTCTATTTCTCAAACTCTTACTCTCAGTGCCTCTGCGCCTCTGCGTGAGAAAAAATCATACCTTCATTCACCAACGCCCATAAATCAATCATCCACACAGGAGAATTACAGCAAATGGGCGGCGAAATCTTAAATGCAGCGATGCTATCTTTCGGTCTAATCTTCGTAGGTTGGGCAATTGGCGCTTTGTTACTCAAAATTCAAGGCGTACAAGAGTAGAACAGCAGCAGGGGACACAGGGGAGGCAGAGGAAGAAAAAATTAATTCTTCATCCTGACTCGATGACTGGGCGCAGGCCCTGCGCCCCTACTCCTTTTATGAAAAAGATGTAAAGTTTTATTTAGATAACTAATTCTGTTAAGATTCTTTTCATAAACATTAAAATATATAACCAACTCCATGACATTATTAATAGTCGGTGCAACTGGCACCTTGGGAAGACAAGTGGCTCGTCGCGCAATTGATGAAGGGTATAAAGTTCGCTGTCTAGTTCGGAGTCCTAAAAAAGCTGCTTTTCTCAAAGAATGGGGTGCAGAATTGGTACGGGGAAACTTGTGTAATCCACAAACCCTGACAGAAGCATTAACAGGTGTAACCGCAGTTATTGATGCTGCTACATCTCGCGCCACAGATTCACTAACTATTAAAGAAGTAGATTGGGACGGCAAAGTAGCATTAATTCAAGCCGCTAAAGCTGCTGGTGTAGAAAGATTTATCTTCTTTTCAATTTTAGATGCTGATAAGTACCCAAATGTACCGCTGATGGAAATAAAGCGATGTACAGAAGCATATTTAGCAGAATCTGGTTTAAACTACACAATTTTACGTTTAGCTGGATTTATGCAAGGGTTGATTGGTCAGTATGGTATACCTATTTTAGAAAAACAACCAGTATGGGTAACAGGAACATCCTCACCTATCGGCTACATGGATACTCAGGATATTGCTAAATTTGCAGTTCGGGCTTTGACTGTACCAGAAACAGAAAAGCAAGCTTTCCCTGTGGTAGGAACTCGCGCTTGGAGTGCTGAGGAAATTATTAATCTTTGTGAACGGTTATCTGATAGAGACGCAAAAGTTACACGAATGCCCATCGGATTATTACGGGCTGTACAAAATTTACTGCGCTGCTTTCAGTGGGGATGGAATGTTGCGGATAGACTAGCCTTTACAGAGGTTTTAGCTAGTGGTAAGGCTCTAAACGCAGAAAATATGGACGAAGTATATACTGTTTTTGGTTTAGATAAACAAGAAACTACCACCCTGGAAGCATATCTACAAGAATACTTCAGTCGGATTATGAATAAGCTGAAACAGTTAGATTACGAGAAAGCCAAAAGTAAAAAGCTTAAAAGTAAAAAGACTCCTTTTAAAGAATCTTCCAAAGTTAATAGTCAATAAATGTAAGACTAATGGTGACATTAATCAAAAATGTGTAACTATTAGATACAGAAAAATCATCTCTTAAACTTGGATATTTAAGTGTGCCGAAAGTAGGCATTATCTACAACGATGTTAAACCCATAGCGAGTAGTGTCGCTATTGAACTAAAAGACAAACTCACCGCTGCTGGTTGGGATGTGTACATCACAGCGAGTATCGGTGGGATCTTGGGCTATTCTCAACCAGATAGTCCGGTCTTTCACACCCCTATTGAAGGTCTTACGCCCCCTGGCTTTGACTCAGACATGAAATTTGCAGTGGTATTAGGGGGAGATGGAACGGTGTTAGCCGCATCACGCCTGGTTGCCCCCTGTGGTATTCCCATGCTGACGGTAAATACTGGTCACATGGGATTTTTGACGGAAACTTATCTCAACCAATTGCCCCAAGCCTTAGAACAGGCAATGGCGGGTGCATATCAGGTTGAGGATAGAGCGATGCTGACTGTTAAAGTTATGCGGGGAGATACGGTGAAGTGGGAAGCTCTCTGTTTAAATGAAATGGTGCTACATCGAGAACCTTTAACTTGTATGTGCCATTTTGAAATTGCGGTGGGACGACATTCACCGGTGGATATTGCCGCTGATGGAATTATTGTTTCTACCCCAACTGGTTCAACGGCTTATTCTTTAAGCGCAGGTGGTCCGGTAATCGCTCCTGGTGTGCCTGTATTGCAGTTAGTCCCCATTTG
>JANMGZ010000242.1:0-4786 GCA_031374905.1 Dolichospermum sp. OTE_70_metabat_362_sub | reverse complement strand
GGAAGATTATTCTCAATAACGGCATTCCAAAGGGGAGGAAAAGGGCGACGTTTGAGACGGTTTCTTCTCATTAAAAGGAGAAGAAACCGTCTCAAACGTCGCCCTTTTCCTCCCCTTTGGAATGCCGTTATTGAGAATAATTTTCCTATATATCTCTATCTGTCATCAGATGAAAGAAGGCGACTTCAAGGACATATTCAAGTGTTTTTAACCGAAAAGCAATTTATTGGCTGTAGAGGATTACAAGTGACAGAAGAAATGAAACTGATCATTGCGACTGTTGCCTGTTTACTTCTATTAAATGAACGAGGAGAATACTTTCCCAAATTGCGTTCAATTCTGGTTTATCCCAGTGCCTATATTGTTAAAGAAACGGCTGCTATTAGCAATTATGTTGTTGAAGAAAGGCGTGTAGCAAGACTAGGAGAATCGTGGACAAAAGACCAGTTAATATTATCTTGGGAACAGATAAAACAGGACACTCTTAATTGGCAAGATGGACATAATGTTGTCCTGCATGAATTTGCTCATCAATTAGATCAAGAGGATGGTAAAGCTGAAGGTGTGCCGATTTTACAACGCAACTCCGACTATCCGATTTGGGCGAAAGTGATGAGTGAAGCATATCAACAACTTTGTAACGATGTTCTCCAAGGAATCAATAATGTTATAGATAGTTATGGTGCAACGAATCCCGCAGAATTTTTTGCTGTAGCGACTGAAACTTTCTTTGAAAAACCACACCAATTGTTATCTTATCATCCGGCAGTTTATCAGCAACTACAACTTTACTATGATTTAGATCCTGTGCAGTGGAATTATCATTCTTCTGTCAATTTTGGCAAATAAGAAAGCGATATAGTTTACGCACAGTTGTCTGTTTCAATTAAGGATAAAAATGATAGGGGTTGGCTCATATTAGCAGCAAAGCCGAGAATTCCTGGATCTCGATGTTCATAAAGTAACTGACCTTTGCTATCAAACAAAAAAGTGCCACCGCGCTGAGTTAAGTAGGTAGAATTCGGTACATAAGTCTGCCAATTTCTGAGAACTTCCACCATATTCCGTAGCCGCAGAGTAGCTAACTCAAAGGGGCGTTGAAAGCCACTGCCGCCGGCTAATTGGAAAAACGAGCCTTGAAAGGCAGGTAGAGGAGTACCTTGAATGATTTCATTATCCCCAATCAGTTGAGGGGCTTTGAGATCGCCCTTGTATCCCCGAAAAACTTCCGCCAGCGTTCCCGGACTACCAATCCCTGCACACATCAAAATTAGATTTAGCCAAGATTTCCCAGACCCAGCAAGTCCAGGGAGAGAAAGATTCAGACCAGAATAGAGATTGAGTTGGTGATGTAGTTCTCCATCAGGTTCAACAAATAAATTTTCCGGCGGAAATCCTGTATATTCACAGAATTTTGTGCCAGAAGCGAGATTACCAATTCCCACTGCACGAATAGCGAGTTTTCTATCTGTCAAGTTTTTAGCTTCACGCTGCAACCACCACGCATATTCCAGACTATCAAAATCTCCAAGTTGTGGCCAAACTAAAATAAGAATATGTGAGGCAGTCTCGCAATTTTCTAGCAAGGGTCGGCTCATGCCATCACTCACACGTTGATATTTGTTCTGATTAAGGATAGCGTAGGGGTTCATTGCAAGGTATAAACTGCTATTTAGCTATTAAATTCTAGCCCAATTGATCTGAATTCACCTTGATTTTATTTTATCAGTAACTCAGGGCTGAGTGCCACTGAGCTTGCAAGAAGACGCGCTCGTTCCTCAATTATAGCAACGGGGCGGTTACTCCCTTCTCACCATAAAATTAGGGTATGTAACGAAGCCACACACGTCTAATTTTATGGCTTTTACTACCTAAATCTTTTAGTGGGAAGGGAGTAGCACAAAATATAGGCTTGTTATTGCCGTATAGGTGGGAATCCATGTCCTAATCGTTATAGCTACTGCTATACCACGTATTTTTATGACAATTCTTGTCTAAGTCCCGTAGTTACCAGCTATCACCTACCGTAATATCTACTACCACAGGCACAGGGTTGAGAAACTTATCAGCCGCAGCAACCATACATCTGTGTAGCATTTTGCTCACTCGTTCCACCTCATTCTCTGGACATTCCAGGACAATTTCATCATGGACAATGCAGATCAACTTTGCATGAGTCCTAGTTAACGGTTTAATCAGCTTCACCATCGCCAACTTATTAATATCTGCATTTAACCCCTGCACAGGATGATTGAGCATTTCTGCTAATCTGGGTTTATCTGCCCATTTTCGTCTTCTCCCTGCTAAAGTCCGACTTTCTTTAACACCCCGCAAATATGCTTGCTTAATCGTTTCATGCCACTGAGTCACACCAGAATAAGCATCAAAAAACCTGGTTCTAAAAGCCTTCGCCTGATCCAGTGTCATTGTCACACCATACTTAGTTTCAGCATAAATGCGAAGTTTGGCAGCCCCCATACCGTAAATCAGTCCAAAATTAATCGCTTTAGCCAGTCTGCGGTCTTCTTCACTGACCTCCATGATCCGCTTACCAGTTACCAAAGCTGCCGTGAGTTTGTGCAAATCAGCACCTTGACGGTAGGCTTGGCGCATCTTAGCATCACCAGAGAGACGAGCTACTATTCTTAATTCGATTTGCGAATAATCTGCTGCTAAAATTTGGTAGCCAGGTGCAGCAATAAAGCAATTTCTCGCCGCAGCATGACGGGGAATGGTTTGTAATGGTGGGTGACGACAGGAAAATCTTCCAGACCTTGCGCCTAGTTGATAGTAATTGGGGTGAATTCTCCCAGTTTTGGGGTGAATGTGTTTAGGTAAACTATCAGTAAAAGTAGCAGTAATTTTAGCAAGGTGGCGATAGTCTAAAAGAGCCTTAATAATAGGATATTGATTAACCAAAGGGACTAAATCTTTTTGGTTAGTTGATTGTATGGCAATACCCAGAGCCTGGAGAGAGGCTAATACTTGTGGGGGTGAATTAGGATTAACAGTATCCGTTAATTCTGGCAACAGTGATAGTTGAGATTTACCAGCAAGACGCAGTTGTTTTAGATGTTTAAGTGCATTTATTTTGTCAGCTTCTAACTTTGCACCCAGCGTTTGCCATTTGGACAAGTCAAATAACATTCCATTGAGTTCCATTTGGGCGACAACAGGCAGACAATGAAATTCCAATTGGGCAATTTTTAGCAATTTCGCCTGTGTTAATTTCTTGACTAAAATCGGGTAAAGGTCAAGTAAAATAGCAGCATCTGTAGCAGCATATTGTAATTGTTGTGGAGTTAGTTGTTGATGCCAATTGCTAGTTTGTAAGGTTTTGTCTAGTTGGATACGCAACAGTTTACGAGCTACATTTTCTAAAGATGCACTGGTTTTAATTCCCGCATTCACAACTTGGTAAGCAAGTTGAGTATCGAAGAAATATCCAGAAGGTTGAAGTCCAGCTTGGGTGAGAAATTGCCATTCAAATTTGGCATTATGAGCGATTTTTACAGCAGAATTGCAGAAGAGTTTTTTGAGTAGTAAACGATAAATTTCACTGCGTTTGCCTCCGGTGCAGTGTAGCTGATTACTTTTGGTATTGTGTTCTGCGCTATCGCGCACAGATATAGCTGGTAAATCAATTAGTACAACTGGGTAATTAGGTGCAGCTATTTGAATTAATCTAATTGTGTCAGTTAAAGGGTCGAGTCCTGTTGTTTCACAATCTAAGGCTAAAATTTCTGCATGAAACAAAGGTTTGATAACGCTTTTGAGAGTGGGAATATCTTTGACTAAAATGTATTCTGGAGAGTAATTCATAGTGATGATAATTTGGCTTTTTAGCCATAAGTATTCGTTGGTATTGTTTGATAAGAATAATTAAATTAATGCGTAATTAAGTTTTGCAATGGGGATTTAGAACACGATACAAAACTTGTTGCCTTTAGAAGCAGGGTAATCCAACCTCAAACTTTGTAAAAGAGAGGTTTATATGTAATATTCCTCTCCTTATAACTTGATTCAATTAACTAATTTGACGCTGACGTTTATTTGTTTGTACAACCTGATGATGTTGGATATGGTGTTGAGAATTATTAATAACAGTAGGATCTAATTCTTGAATAATTGGTTTGACAATTTCTGGGGCAATTTCTAAGCGATTTTCAATCTGTGCTTGTAACCAAGCTAAAGGAACGCTTTTACCATTGACTGTTTGTTTGATAATTAAGTTAGATGGGTTTTGAAACTTTTTTAATGGCACTGGCAATTTTTCTGGCTGTGCGTAAATCAATTTTGTCTATGTTAATAGTAACTGAATTGTTGAGTTCAAGTTCTGGTTGTAAAGAAGTGCTATCATTTGATTGATTACCATTGTCATTTTCAACATTGAGAGAACTATTTGAAGCATGATAATAGATAGCTGATTTATTGTCATTTTCAGAATTGGGATAACTATTAACAACAGAATTATAGTTAGCAGATGGATGACAATTTTCTTGTTCAACATTAAGATTGCTATTTGTGGTATCAATAGGTTCAATATTTGATTGTTCAGATGTTTTGTGAGTGGTACAATATTCGACGTTAAGAGCGACTTGATGCCATAAATGCACTAATCCCACCATAAAATCAACAAGCATGACAATGATAGAGAATGCTGTAATTACCAGGATGAGATAATTTAAACTTTCTTGAACTGATTGAATATTCATGGTAACTAAATTGAGATTTGATTATCAAAAATAATGAAGCAATAGCTTCCATTTCACTTGCTTTCAATCAA
>JANMGZ010000060.1:0-2635 GCA_031374905.1 Dolichospermum sp. OTE_70_metabat_362_sub | reverse complement strand
CGTAGCTTCAAGTGAAGCGAAACGGAAAGCTCCTAGAAATAGGATGAAGATATAGTCTGAACTTATACGTGAGTATAAGGCTCTTAAATGAGCTAAAAGAAATAACGACTCTTTTACAACATAATTGATATCACCAACCAGTAATCTTGGGTTAACAAATTCTAAGCCCAAGTAAAATTTTCTCTAATCGACTTGGAAGCCCTGAAGAGGGTGACAGGGCGGAAGGCTGAAAAGCCACCGTGAGAGACTAAACGAGAAAACATCGAAAGATGATGCGATAGTCCGAACTCTGATATAACAAAAGAAGTCAGAGAGGCCACAGAAATGCCTGGCCTGTTGAGATAAAACTCAATAATAACAATAAGTTAGAGCATGGAGTTACTTTCGCAGCATCTGATGATGATGCGTTTACTCTAGCAGACGCAGTATCCGGTTAATTTTGGCCGGAGTAGTTTGGTAACAAATTACTAGCAAATTGGAATAAAAAACTGGAAAGCTAAACCTTATTGAGGCAAGCTAATCAGAGCGGAAGTGTTGAAATTAACGATTCTTCACACGCGCAACGCATAGGACTTGAAACCACTAAAGCGGAATAAATATAGTCCCACGAGATTCCAACTCCTCATATAGAGGATGAAAAGATATGCTGACCTTATAGGAAACTATAAGAACTAGAGGATAAAAAGCCTCTAGGATAACATCTTGCAAATTAAAGACGCTCAGGTAGCATAAACGTGCCTGCTCTTATGGCGACATAGGATGAATAATTGGGGAAATTACTCTGGAAAGCTAAACCTCATTGAGGCAAGCCAATCAGAAGCTAATCAGGAAAACTAAAAACTTCCTGGCGCTGCAACGCATAGATAGTGATGTCGTTAATTCGACTATAATCTATCCAAGAGACCCCGACAAGTCACCGACTTGAAAAGATATGCTGAACTTACGAGAAATCGTAAGAAGTAGAGGATAAAAAGCCTTTACGATAACACCACTGACGTGGAAATCCTCTAGTTCTACGATCTGTTCTTGGCTACGCTGCAGCTTCAAGAGCTGCTGGTGGAAAGAATGCTTTCATGGACGCGACTAAATACTTGGTTAACTAAGAAGCCACTTAACGTAGTAATACGTTTTGAAAAATCGAGTGAATAAAGGGAAAACCTTTGAAGTACAGTATCTACAAAATAACTAATACGATTACGGGTAAAAGTTATGTAGGTAAAACAATGCAACAGCCAGAGACACGTTGGAGACAACACGAAACTGGAATGGGGCATGGTAAAAAGATGCCGATTCATCTAGCTTTAAAAAAATATGGAAAAGAAAACTTTACTTTTGAAGTTGTCTATGTTTGTTTTAAAGAAGAAGATGTTAATTACGCAGAAATTTACTTCATAAATCAATTTAATACTTTAGCTCCTAGCGGGTATAATTTAGATTTTGGTGTAACGTACTTAAAAGACAATCCTTACCTAATCGACGAAATTAAAAAATCGTCGGCGGTGCAGAGCATAGAGAGTGACGCTGATTCGTCAGAATATAACCTCTCCACGAGAACTCGATATCCTGTAGAACTGTGGTATACGATAAAAGATATGTATCAAAACGGAGACTCTCCCAAGGATATAAATCAAAAATTAAATCTTAAAATTCCTCAAGGCTCAATGGTTTCAAAATTAAGATCATTAGGCTGTGACACTAGTTCTAAGGCTAGAAATAAAATTAGAGGGAAAATGAGATTCGTAATACCAACAGAAGAAAAAGTACAGATTGTTCAAGATTTTAACTTAGGTTTAAAAATAGGACAACTGGAAAGTAAATATGACCGAACTAATCAGACAATAAGACAAATCTTAGCGGCTGATGGAGTTTACCATACGCAGGATAAAAAGATATGCCGAACTATAGGGCGACTTATAGAACTAGGGGATAAAAAGCCTCTAGGATAACATCATGTTCTAACATGTTGCGTTCCGTAACTAAGAAACTTGAAATTGAAATGCTCTATGGCCAAATGGGCTATGGAATCGTTTCTGCTGCTTCAGGAACTTTGGTAACTATTACCACTGCTGAATGGGCACCTGGTATTTGGGCTGGCGCTGAAAAGATGCCAATCGAAATCCGCGACACAACTGGAGCTACCTCACGAGGTATTTTCAATATTGTGTCTGTTGACATGGATGCAAGAACTATCACTGTAGACGTTTCCGCTTCTGGCGCAGGCGTTGTTGCTACAGACGTAATCTACCACAAAGGTGCTTACGGAACTGAATTTGCTGGAATTCACAAGATTCTAACAAACACAGGAACATTGTTCAACATCAACGCTGGAACATACAACCTCTGGAAAGGTAATTCCTATTCTGCAGGTTCTGCTGCATTGAGCTTCACAAAGCTTAATCAAGCTGTTGCACGCGCTGTTGAAAAAGGCCTTGACTCAAAAGTCATCGCTTTAGTCAACCCACGAGCATGGGCTAACATGTTGTCTGATCAAGCTGGTTTGAGAAAATACGATCAATCGTACAGCAAAGCTAAACTTGATAACGGAGCATCTGCAATTGAGTTTCACTCACAAAACGGTGAAATCCAAATTCAGCCTTCGATCTACGTTAAAGAGGGTCGGCTAGTAGCATAGCCC
>JANMGZ010000024.1:0-4272 GCA_031374905.1 Dolichospermum sp. OTE_70_metabat_362_sub | reverse complement strand
AACATAAATCAATTATTCATTAAATATCCTGTTACAGTCGACTCTTACCTACAATATCCTTTAACTGGCTATATTATACCCCTTTCCACTTCTACTCCCAACAATGACGGTTTTATCATCGAAGGTGCAAGTGCTGGTGATAACTTAGGCTACTCCGTTAGCAATGCCGGCGATATTAACGGTGATGGAATTGAGGATGTAGTCATTGGCTCACCTTTGGGCAGTTCTAATGATAAATCTAACTCCGGGAAAACTTATGTAGTCTTTGGTAAAACAGATAATTTTGATCCAACTTTAGACATCAGTAATCTCGATGACAGTAACGGCTTTGTGATTAATGGGGCTGAGGTTGGTGATCAATCAGGCCGTTCCGTCAGCAATATTGGGGATATAAACGGTGATGGTCTTGATGACCTAGTTATTGGCGCACCCTTTGCTGACGATAATTCCGGGGCTGCTTATGTCATATTTGGTAGTGAAGACCCCGAATATTTTAAGAATTCTATCGAACTTTCCAACCTTAGCCCCACTCAGGGTTTTAGCCTTAAAGGTGGTGAGTCTGGTGATCATGCAGGTTGGGCTGTTAGCAGTGCTGGGGATTTTAATAGTGACGGCGTTAATGACCTATTAATTGGTGCAACCAGTCCTACTGATGATGGATCACCTAATAAAGGAGAAGCCCATATCATCTTTGGGAAACAAGATGATCATAATTTTGGTTCAACCATAGACCTTTCCAATATTGGCGACTTAGGCTTAAAAATCATCAGTGATAACCCAAATAACCTGGGATATTCTGTTAGCGATGCGGGAGATATCAATGGTGATGGATTTGATGATCTAATCATTGGTGCGCCCTATGATGACAAAAATGGTAATAATTCTGGCAGCAGTTTTGTTATTTATGGACGCGAGACCGACACAGAACACCCCGATAATATTATCAACGTCTCCACTCTAGATGGTAGTAATGGCTTTACCATCACGGGACAAGGTGGGGAGAAATTAGGCTTCTCTGTTAGTAAAGCTGGAGATATCAACGGTGACAGCATCGAAGATTTGATTATTGGCGCACCCGATGGAAACCCCAATGATCTAGAATTTGCTGGTAGAAGCTATGTAGTATTTGGCAATGATCAGACAGGTGAGGACGGCTTTGGTGAAACGTTGGATGTCTCCACTCTGGATGGCAGCAATGGCTTTACCATCACCGGTATTGCTGCCTTTGATAATGCTGGCTGGTCTGTCAGCGCTTTAGGAGATTTTAACGGTGATGGTATTGATGATATCATTGTTGGCGCAAACCATGCCGTTAATAATGCTGGACAAGCCTATGTTATTTATGGCAGTAACAAAGGCTTTGATCCTATCTTTGACCTCAAAAGTTTCGAGACCAGTCTCGACGGTGAAAAGGGCTTTATAATTGACGGTACTGAAGAGGATCAGTTAGGTTACTCAGTCAGTGGTGCTGGAGATGTCAATGATGACGGTGTTAACGATCTGATTGTTAGCGCTCCCTTTGCTAATTCTGGGGCAGGTTTAGCCTATGTGGTGTTTGGAACTTCTCCTGCTGACCCTGGTACTCAAACCCCCACTGACACTGATACTCAAACCTCCACTGACACTGATAAGTATTCCCTGACACTGGTTAGTGATAATGTCTTTAAGATCCACGACAACAGTGGTAATGCGACACTGGAAACACAATTAGTAGGATGTAATTCTAATGGTGTCAATGAAGTAAGAGTATTTACTGTTGATAATGCTAGTGGTTATATTGATGGCATTGCTCCAGGTGAAGCTGGTTATAAGGAAAAAGCATTGGAAAAGAGTAAGGTAATTTTCTCTACTCTGACCAATCTTCCTCCTGGGTTGAATTCCACTAACTTCGATAGGTTATTAGGATTTAAATCCGATGACAATTTGAGATTCTGTTTGGTAAAGGATGGTTCAGGCGATTCTGTGCTTAATGGCACTACATCTATGGACAATGTTCTTTTTCCTGACTCTTCTAACCTCAAAATTACAGACTTGGGATCTGATCGTTTCTCCCTCAAATGGGAAGATGGTTCTGGTCAACCCAATAGTTTTGAGGATTTGGAGTTCACGATTCAGCCAACTGACCAAGATATACCTTTGGGTACATCTCTGCAAAACCAACCAGAGGGAGAATCGCTAGATTTGCGGGGTGTTACTGGTGCAGTAAACGCTCAATTTCTACTTAACCGAGAAGCAAGTTACAATAATTCCGTTGGTTTTTATAGCGTAGTTGATGAAAATGGCGGTATTGATATCAATAGTGATGGTATAGCTGATCTTCTTCCCGGACAGGATGGTTATGTTCAAGCAGCTATTAATAGTCGTGTTTCTGACATTAATTTAAGTGTAAATAACGGCGAAACAGCAACTTTTAATGCTACTCTTCAAGGTGGTTCTATCTATGTACCATTCCTGATCGTTAATGGTACACCTGATAGCATTAACCCAGAAGTTTACTTCACTTACTTGGGCGCTAACTCAGATGGTGTTGATCACGTGCGGCTTTTAGGTGATAATACCTTTGGTTTTGAGGATCTACGTGGTGGCGGCGACAACGATTTTAATGATGTGACTGTTAAAATCAATTTAACTGTCCCTACCGTAGTTTAAAAGATATTTCTCAGGTTTAGATTTCCTTCAGATCCCCAACTTCTTAGATAAGTTGGGGATTTTTGGGTTAAACAGTAAATAATGATTGTGTGACTGCCGTTAGGGCTTTAAGTCCTTTTAGTGAACCAGTAATTAGTCTTATCCCTGCCAGGGGTTGACGAATTAATTCCCAAGCTAAAAATAAAGGTTGCAATGAACCATCTACACTAATGGCTGAGGTGATATTTGGAATGTCATGGTGAGCATCATCGCTAACTACTCGCAGAATAGCTACTTGTATCTTTGGGGAAACTTCGTCAGATAGTTGGTGGAAAAATTCTAGTAAGGCATATCCTTCCATATCTACAACGTCAGTACAGTATTCTTGATGTAAGTGTCTTTTATCTGCGGCTGTACATACAACGAAATCGCTTGTGAATCCTTGGACTAAAGATACATGATCTCCAAGTTGATTATGTATATCTGCCGTAAAGGAATTATCGCATTCTTGCAAATTTCCTTGATAAAGGCAATTGTGATATAAAACAATATCTCCAACTTGATAATTTTTGCTCAGGCTACCACATAAACCCATGATCAGAATCCGATTTTCGCAAATATGGGTTAATTTTTGTAAATATTGCCGCACTGCTTCAATTCCTATGGGAATGGCTAATACTTTGGGTTGAAAACCGGGGACGCGACTTAATCCGCGACAGACGGCTTGATATTCTGCTCCTTGGGGGACTAAGATCAGCGTTGACATAATAATTCTTCTAAGGGATAACAGTTTGTTTTTTGGGCTTTCTTGTCCTATTTTGCTTCTACTTTATCTTCTCAAATTATTGCCAGATATCATCTTTAACTGCCTTATCACCTGTTAAGATTCAGTCTATAAGTTTTCACGAATCCCATTATCTCACAAGCTGCATAGCAGAGTTAAAAAACTGCCGACATAAGCCTTTAGTAATTAAAATGGTTGTCAGCAAATTAGTGAAGGCCACCATAAAAATAATTAAAATCTCGTAGGATACAGCCTCTAGCGGTGTGACACCAGCTAATAATTGTCCATTTGTTAAGGTTGGTATTGTTACCATACCAATCAACATCATTTGATTTAATGTGGGCATAATTGCAGCACGAATCGCTTCTTTACGATAGGGTTTAATCGCTTGTTCTACCGTTGCACCTAAGCTTAAATGGGTTTCTATTTCCGTGGGAAATTGATTGATATTAGTAACCAAACGTTCTCCGGCTATGGCTGCCGCATTCATAGCACTACCCAGCAAGATGCCAGCTAAAGGAATGATATAACGTGGTTCATACCATCTCTGAGGTTGAATAATTAAAAAATTGGTGTAAAGCAATGTTAAGGACGTACTGACAAAAATTGTAATTCCAGCTAGAGGTAAAACTTGAGGAATTTTTTGGCTGATCCGATTGCGAGTAATAATTGCGGTAATTGTCAAAATTATTGCTAAAATCCCCACTACTGCCCAAACATTGTTAACGGCAAAAATGAAGTCAAAAATGTATCCTAATACAAGTAGTTGGAGGATAGTTCTACCAGTAGCTACGCTTAAATTTAATTCTAGTCCTAATTGCTCCCAAGCCGATAAACCAATGGCGATCGCCATTAAGCCA
>JANMGZ010000023.1:0-6069 GCA_031374905.1 Dolichospermum sp. OTE_70_metabat_362_sub | reverse complement strand
AATCTATTTTTGGTTCTTCCATGCTCTCCCAAAGACGAAACCTTAAATCCGCGAATATTTATAACACAGAACCTGCATGAACTCTTATGGGTAAAGGATTCACAGAATTAACACACTAGTCATAGACCAGATCCCCGACTTCTTAAAGAAGTCGGGGATCTAAATTCTATTAAATTCTATTAATTCTTAGCTGCTGGTTGAGTTCCAGGAATTGTGATATCTATGGTTGTGACTGTGGCTGCTAAATTGGTTAGTGGTTGTTTCATAGCTGCTGTATTTCCAACTACTAAAGTCACTAAATTTTCTGGTTTCAGGTATTTCTGTGCCACCCGTTTAACGTCTGCGGCTGTAGTAGCAGTAATGGCTTTTTGATAGCGAAAGAGGAAATCAGCGGGATAACCATAATATTCGTATCGCATTAACCTAGATAAGGTTTGACTAGGATCTTGAAAGTTGAAAACAAAGGAATTTAGTGTTGAATTTTTGGCATTATTTAATTCTTTGGCTGTGACGGTTTGAGTTTGTAACCGTTTGATTTCTGTTTTTAGTGATTTGATAAACTGAACTGTGGTTTCTGTGCGAGTTTGTCCCCCAGCTACGAATGTTCCTGGATAATCAAACCGGGGACTCCACATTCCATATACAGAATAAGCTAAACCTTGACGCGATCGCAATTCATTAAATAAGCGTCCTCCAAACCCATTAAGAACATCATTCATTACGTCCAAGGCTGGATAATCAGGATTGTCGAATTTTCCGCCCAAATGACCAATTAAAACACTACTTTGAGTGAGTTGGGGTTGATTAACAGAAAATACACCACTTAAATTAGCTTGTCTGACTTGTGGTAATGGGGTTTTAGCAAGTTGAGGGTTTGGTTTCCAGTCGCCAAATTTGGCTTGAATTAGCGATCGCATTTTTTGCGAATTAAAATCACCAACTATCCCTAAAATCAGATTATTGGGATGAAAATATTGCTGATAAAATTTCAGCAAATCATCACGGGAAATTTGATCCAGAGTTGCATACTCAACAGTGCGGGAGTATGGACTTTCTTTACCATAAATTAACTTTCTAAACTCTCGACTGGCAATACTATTAGGGTTATCATTGCGACGAGCAATACCACCCCGAATTTGAGTTTTATCCAAATCCAACTTTTCCTGTGCAAAAGCCGGTTCTCGCAGTACCTCAGTAAATAGCCCAAATGCCATTTCTAAATCTTCACTCAGGGCTTCAAAACTAGCACTACCGGCAGCTTCTCCCATATCTGTTTCCACAGAAGCGGCTCGTTGTTCTAGAATCTCATTTAATTCATCTGCGGAATGTTTTTGAGTGCCACCACTTCGCAATGTAGAACCCACTAAACTAGCTAAACCTGCTTTTTCGGCTTGTTCCCAACGGCTACCTGTTCTTACTAATGCTGTACCAGTTACCAATGGTAGTTCATGATCTTCCATCAAATAAACTACCAAACCATTTTCCAGTACATACCTTTCATACTTGGGTAATTTAATTGCGGAAACTGGGGCAAATTTTAACTCATCGTAATGCTTTGCTGCTGTTGCTGCCCAAGAAAAATTCAAATTTACGAGCAAACAAGCAACAACAATTACTAAGGTAAAAACGAATTTTTGTCCCTTAGCAAACTGGAATTTTTTGCTTTTCAAATCAAACCTCAACATATCTATCTTCAATTTTCAATTCCTATCCTGGTTCTTTTGACAACAACTTGCCAACTATGCGATTTTCTGGCGTAAATGTGGCTTTTGCAACTCTTTGAATATCTGCGGGAGTAACTGCGGCAATTTTGTCTAATTGCCCAAATAAATTGCGCCAAGAACCGGTTTTGACTTCATATTCTAACAACTGTTCTGCCATACCTGAGTTAGAATCAAGGCTGCGTAATAATCCGGCTCTAGCTTGGGTTTTTAGTCGTTGTAATTCCACCGCAGATACAGGTTCTGTTTTCAATTTATCAATTTCTTGTCGTAAAGCGATCGCTACTTGATCTACTGTTTTGCCTGGAGATGTGAGAGCATAAAAGAAGATGAGATTAGGATATTTATCCCCTGGAAATCCACTAGAACCTTGAGCATTCAGGGCTAAACTTTGTTTTTCTACCAAAGACTTAAATAGTCTTGATGTTCTCCCGTCACTCAATAAACTGCCAATTATTTCATAAACTGCATTATCAGGATCAGTAACAGCCGGACGATGATAACCTTCTAAATACCAAGGTTGAGTAGCTAATTCTAAAGTAACTTCCCTTGTAGCGGTTTGCTGGGGTTCTACAGGTAGTTTTTGCTGGGGTTTGGGTTTAGCTTGATAACGACCAAAGTAAGTTTGGGCAAGTTTTTTGACTTCTACAGGATTCACATCTCCGACAATCGCAATAGTTAAATTACTAGGAGCATAATAAGCATCAAAAAATTTCTTAACATTCTCTGGTGTTAAGTTGCGAATATCTTGATCATAACCAATTACTGGTCGGCGGTAAGGATGAACTTTGAAAGCAGCATCTATGAATTTTTCTACCATCTGGCCGATAGGAGAATTTTCCACTCGTAAGCGTCTTTCTTCTAAAATCACTTCTTTTTCTTTATAGAATTCCCGAAATACAGGATCTAAAAAGCGATCTGATTCTAAAGACATCCACAATTCTAATTTATTAGCTGGAAAACTGTAAAAATAGCGGGTAGCTTCGGAAGAAGTAGTTGCATTTAACCCCACACCTCCAGCTTGTTCAACAATTTGCCCCATTTCGTTTTGTTTAACTAATTTGAGGGCTTGGGATTCTACTGATTTAAATTCAGTTTCTAACCGCGCTATTTCATCTTTTTGACTATTAGCTTTTGCGGTTTTGATTTGGTTATCTAACTGTTCTAATTTTGCTAAAAGTGGTGCTTCGGCTTTATAGTTTGTAGTGCCGATGCGCTTTGTGCCTTTAAATGCTAGATGTTCGAGAAAGTGAGCTACTCCTGTTTGTCCATCTGGTTCATCAATACCACCGACATCAGCATAGGTGAGAAAGGAAACTACAGGCGCTTGATGTCTTTCTAAAACGATGAATTTTAGCCCATTATCCAGGCGAAATTCTGTTAGGCGATTAATTACTTGTTCTAGGTAAGGTTGAATGGAATTTGGGGATTTTTGCAGGGCTAAAGCCATTTCTGGCATCCATCCCCCAGCAAATACTATCAACGCTAAAGTGGTGGCTAATAGCCGACGAAATGAAGGCTTTTTCCGGCTACCCATCAAGAAATTTAAAATTGTCTGGTGCATAAGCAAAAATTAAAGTAAATTTACATTACTGGAAAAATAGACTACTTAACAAACAGTTATCTTCTATTAAGCTTTCTGTATTTTTTGCATTTGATGTTGCACAATAGGGCTACGAATCTTGTTTTAAAGATATCAAAATAACTACTATGCGAATTTTTAATTCTCCTCCATCATCAGAAACGCAAACGCGCACACGCATTTTACAAGCAGCACAGCGGTTATTTGCAGCCAAAGGGTTCGAGGGAACTACAACCCGTGAATTAGCCGAAACAGCAGGGGTAGCCGAAGGAACTCTCTTTCGTCATTTTGCCAATAAAAAAGCAATTTTGGTGGAAGTAGCCACCAGTGGCTGGGTAGATATTCTCACAGATTTACTGACAGAACTCAGCGAAATGGGTAGCTATAAGGCGATCGCTCAAGTAATGCGGCGACGGATGTGGAATTTACAAAAAAACGCCGATATTATGCGTGTTTGCTTTATGGAAGTCCAATTTCATCCAGATTTGCGCGATCGCATTCAAACAGAAGTTATTGATAAAATGACAGAGGTTGCTGAAGCATTTTTTCAAACCGCAATAGATAAAGGCATCTATCGTCAGATGGATGCCAAACTTGGAGCTAAAGTTTTTTTAGGTTTATTTGCGATCGCTGGCTTTTCTGATAATACCCTCATAGACCCCAACGCCTCCCCCCAAGAAATGCAAAAAATGGCGGAGGGGTTAGCGGATATTTTTCTTAACGGTGTCCTAGCGAAAGAATAACCAATTGTCAATTGTCAATTATTAATTACCCATTGCTTGTGCTTGATGACTCCACTGTTGCACTAATTCAACTGCTGGACACAAATCCCGGTTATGCAATGTTGCTACTTGCAAACGCATAACTTGTCTGTGTAATCTATGAGTCGGAGTTTGCGCTAATTGAGCTATGGAAATAACACCAGAGTGAAGCAATATACCGCAATATTGAGTTCCTACACTGGGAACACGGGCTAAACCCGCCAAAACAACCCATTTATTCACAGAATGGATATTTACCTGTAATTTACCCGCTAATACTATTCTCTCTTCTGGAGTTTTTCCTCTATTAATTAGTTCTTCTGTGGTATGAATGCCACAACTCTTGAGTTGAGCTTGATCTTCTGCACTTAATCCTGGTAAATCTTTTACAGGCCAATCGGATTTTTGAAGTAAATTTCTATTATTTGCACGGTTAATGGTCATTTTTTGAGTTTTTAGTATGGGTTAATTTATGTAAAAATTCAGGATTTACTGGGATTTTGCTTTCTGAATTTTCACATTTTTATCAAATCGCCATCCCTCTTGAGGACAGTCTTATTGACATTATGACCTATAAAAAATTGAAGTTTCAATTTATTTATTGCCCAACTTCCTGCATTAAAGGATGTTCACAGTCAATAATGCCCGATAAGTGTCATCTGAAATCTAAAATTTTGATTACAAATATTAACTTAATCCTTGTCTAAGATCCCCGACTTCTTAAAGAAGTTGGGAATCTGGGGGATCTGATATATTCTTAACCTATAGTTAATTTTCCTTCCATTACTGTTACAGCTTGTCCAGATATAAAGACGCGGTTCGCTCCCGGATAGTCCACTTTCACCACTCCACCCCGACTGGAAGCTTGATAGGCTAAAAATTCATCTTTTCCCAATTTATCCCGCCAAAATGGGGCTAAACAACAATGTGCCGCACCTGTTACCGGGTCTTCATCAATCCCTAAACCTGGGGCAAAAAAGCGGGAGACAAAATCATATTCTGAGTCAGAATCAGCAATGCTAGTAACGATAATATCCGCCTTTGTTAAGGTTTTCATCTGTTGGAAATTCGGCTGCATTTCTCTGACTAATTGCTCAGATTCTACTTCTACTAAATATCCGAGAGAATTTTGGACAACAGATTTATAAGTTACTCCTAAAACTTGATTTAATTCTGGAGGTGATTCTACAGACTGGGAAAGATTCACCGGAAAATCTAACTGAATCCAATCATTTTCTAGTCTAGCTGTAAGTATACCACTTTTTGTATAAAAACGCGCCTCTTGATTTGGTAATAAATGCCCTTGTGACCATAATACATGAGCGCTGGCTAAGGTAGCGTGTCCACACAGGGGAACTTCTACCGTCGGAGTAAACCAGCGTAAATTAAAACCGTCATTTTGTTTAACTAAAAAAGCGGTTTCTGATAAATTCATTTCCTGAGCAATATTTTGCATCCATAATTCAGATTTTGGACTATCTAAAACACATACAGCCGCAGGATTTCCTTTAAATGGAGTATTAGTAAAAGCGTCTACTTGAGTAATAATTTGAGTCATTTTGAATTAGGAGGTAGAAATCTCTAAATCTATAATTCTGTGTGAGATTTTAGCCATTGTTCTAAGTCGTTAATATCTCCAAAATCTAATAATGCTTCTCCTAGGTCTTCTAGCTGTGCTATTGTCAAGCTGTTGATGCTTTTGATATACCCATCTCCCAATTTTCCAAATCTTTTAGACAATTGACGTAGCAGTAAGTTTTTTTCACCTTCCTGTTCACCCTCCTGTTTTGCCTCTTGATATACTCTTGTTTGCTTAATATCACTCACTAAAAACATCGCTTCTATCTCCTGACGACTTAATTGTGAAAACTTTGACATCAACACACTTTCCAGTAATTCTATAATACCTTGTCTTTCACTATCATTGCTAACTTCTGTCTTGGTTCTTGCCATTAATGTTTTCACCAATTCCTGTGATTGGTTTTCTTTACTGACAATTAATTCA
>JANMGZ010000002.1:0-7070 GCA_031374905.1 Dolichospermum sp. OTE_70_metabat_362_sub | reverse complement strand
AGTAGGCAGCAGATTACGAGTATCAATTAAAACTTTAGTTCTGGGTTTAAAGCCCAGTCAAAAAGAATGATTGTATCGAGTGCGTAGTAAAAAATACAAAGCTTCCTTGTTTCAATCTCACGTTTAAAAACGTGGGTTACTTCTGCCTCCTGCCTCCTGCCTGCTGAACTCAATTCTGAGAAATACTGATTGACAATATTGACTAATATAGAAGTATTATTTGATTTTCGTGTATACCTGAGCGGATGACTCACACTATGCAGCTTCGTAAACTGCTTTCTGAGCTTAAAACTACCCTACCTAAACTTTGATCTTTTAAAATCTTGTTCACTGTTTCTATGAGTAAATATGGCGTAGCCATACCAGCTACCAGCAATCAAACCTGATTTTTATAACATAATGGGTCTTAGAAGTGTCAGTAACAAATTTTTATACTCGTAACTTCTGTAACTGTCAGTCCCTTACAAATCAACGTACATTTTTAACTAAGGTAATTTAACGTGACTGCCCATACTGATGAAATTCACCAACTAGTTGCAGATATTGATCACTTACTGTCTCACAGTAATAAAGGTCTTTCTAAGTTCCTGTCCAACCAAGGACAACAAGAAAAAGAAATTTTACAACGAGTGCGTAACTTTTTGGTTCAACTGGAAGAGGATGAAGTATCAAAAGATGATCTCATCCCAGAAACAACCAACTCATCTCCTACACCAGCATTTTCCTCTCTGTTGACACAATTTAACCAACAGGGTAATCTCCCATCTGTTTTAGAGTCTTCTTCGCACTCACCAGAGCTAAGTAGTATTGAAACGTTTCAAAATGAACAAGAATTAAGCATCTTACTTCAGCCTTTACAAGCGGAATTATCCCGATTATCAGCAGAGAAAGCAGATTTGATTCAGGAAATCAGGCAATTAGAGCAAAAACGACTCCAAAACCATTCTTTAAGCCAGCAGTTAGCCAACCAAGAGCAGATAATTTCTGAATTTTTAGAAGTTCTCATGGGTCGTTTAGTTCCATATTTAAAATCAAGTCCTGGGGTAATAATAAACCCTAATTTGCAAAACTTAGAAGCAATTAACTCTGCTATTCAACCTATTTTAGAATCAGCAGAACGGGTAGAGCAGTTAGCAAATTTAGCTCGTAATTTAGATCAACACTTACTATCTCTAGATGGAACTGTTAATATTGTTTTTGAAGCCTTAGAACGTAATATCAATACCTATTATCAGTCTTTGTCCCAAGCATTAGATAAAATGCACAATCAAGGGATGCAAGGTGAACAGTTGATGGCAAATTTCCTGAATAATTTGACTCAATATTTACAACGGCAAGTCTTGATTAATGATCCTGCTATTTCTGATGCTAATACTGAAATAGTTTCGACATCACCATTATTAGCTAAATCTCCGGTGGTTGAAGAATTAATACCTTCAGAAGATGTATCTATAGAAATTCCTGCTATGGAAATAGTGCCAATTAATTTAGATACAGAGTTATTACCAGAACAATCACAAGCTGTAAAAGATTTACAGTTAACAAATACTGATGATGTAGATGAACTTTATGCAAGTTTCTTTAATGCTGAAATTAATTCACCCCTAAATTTCTCATTTTCTGCGGAAATTATGCTCAAAGAAGATGAAAGTTTAGCCATTGCTTCGGAAGCGGTGAATACTGAAAAATCAGAAATAGAAATTAGTGATCCTCTATATTCAAGCGTGGCTGACAGCAGTATGCTGGTAGAAGCAAAAACAGATCATGAAAACTACGATCTGCAAGCAATAACTTCTTATATTTCCACAGAGGTTGAAGTCACATCTGTAGCAAAGGAATTAGAACTAGAACAACTTCAGGAAGAACCAAATCAGATTGATACAATTACAGTTTTAACTGATTTGTTGGTGGATACTAGTAATGAACAAGCACCATTAGAAATTTTCAATCAATTAGATAATTTAGGCATAGAACAGGAAGATAACTTTGTGGCTGCTGCTGCTGAGGAAAATTTACTGTCTTTGCTAGATAATGATGATCCTGGTATCCCCCAAATTGTTTTAGATGCTAAACAATTACAACAATTAGATCAAGATTTAGCTAATTTTGATCAACCATTAAATTATGCTGGGGACTCTATCACTAAGTTAGATTCTGCAAATCAGGCTGATAGTTTAACTATAGTTCCCAGTCAGGAAGTAGATTTAAGTTTAACAACTGAAACATATATAGAAAAAGATCCAACAGAAGATTTTTCCCAATCTCCAATTACCAGTCTCCAATCTCCAATTACTAGTCCTCAAACTGCAATTCCCAATGATGAAAATAATGATCTCATCCCAGGAGATACTTTAGATACTACTTGGTATTTAGGAATTGATATTGGAACAACAGGAATTTCTGCGGCTTTGTTGGATCGCTCTAAATTAGTAGTTTATCCGATTTATTGGTCAGCAGAAAATCAAACTGGAGAAACTGCTTTTCAGCAATCATTTAGGTTACCAGCAGAAGTTTATTTACCTACTAATTCAGTTTCTCATCCAGTGAAAAGTAGAGAATCAGAGTCTTATTCTCAACTTTATTCAGCACAGTTAAAGCCCTATTTGCAAATAGCAGTTCCCTACCAGCAAGAACGACAAAAATGGGAACCTATGTTGCAATTAAATGAGTTTTCTGCAGGTCCGTTGATTTGGGTAGTGCGATCGCTTTCTAAATTACTATCAACTCTCAGATCCAGTCAAACTAGTACCACACCAGCTTTAATTGCTAATGCTGTGGGGATGAATACACCAACTTTTTCTAAAGTTATTAAAAATATCGCTGGTATCATCTGTACCTGTCCTTCCAGTTGGACTGAACAATATCGCTTTAATGTCCGGGAAGCTATTCTTACCAGTCAACTTATTGCCCATCCTCAACAAATCTTTTTTGTGGAAGAAGCGATCGCCAGTTTGTTACCAGAATTAGACAGTGCTAATGGTCAACCCCTGCAAATTAGCGAAAATCAGGGCTTACGGGCTTTAAAAACTAGCGATCATCCCCTGCTAGGTAACACTTTAGCAATTAATATTGGGGCAACGTTAGTAGAAATGACTTTAGTAGATATACCAGCAAACTTAGGAGAGTTGAAACACCAAGATTTCATGCTTCACAATTTTGCCTACTCTGGTAAAGGCATTGAACAGGATATTATTTGTCAGTTACTCCTACCACCAAAATCCCGTCAACCCCGTCAGCCTGGACAATCTAACCATGAATCGGCGAATGCTAATCCTTGGCATTGGCAACCCTCAATTCCTGGTTTAGACCAAATGCAATTTTCTAGTTTAGACTTGGAAGGTTTAGCACTACCTAAAGTTGGAGAACCAGATGCAGAAGCGCGAATTCGTCTTCAGCAACGGTTAGAAAGTTCTCTCCTGGGACAAGCCTTGTTAGATGCGGCTTTAGCTTTGAAATTAATTTTACAGCATCAAGAAACCTTTACCCTAGAATTTGCTGACCAACGTTGGGTATTACAGCGCCGAGATTTAGAAAGTCAAGTCTTTGTTCCCTTTGTCCGTCGTCTTAATCGAGAGCTTAACAAATTATTGGTAGCCCGTGGTATTCCCACCGAAGCTATTAATCAAGCTGTCCTCAGCGGTGGTGTAGCTTCTGTTGGCACTATTAACCGTTGGTTAAGACAAAAATTGCCTAATGCTAAAATCATTCAAGATTTATACCTTGGTGAAAATGGCGCTCCCAACTGTAGCCGCGTTGCGCTAGGTTTAACTATGTTGCCTTTGCATCCCCAAATTTTAGATATACCTAAACAACAATACACAGATTATTTCTTGTTTTCTGAACTGCTAAAACTGTTACCTAATCGTTCTTTATCCTTTGGTGAAGTCTTAGAATTATTTGAAAGTCGGGGGATTAATACCCGCATCTGTCAACAACGATTGTTGGCTTTCTTAGAAGGTGAACTACCAACAGGCTTAATTCCTGCGGCTTCAGATCACCTTTGGCTAACCCATCAATCCCAGGAAAATCCTGATTACAAAGCGATCGCTTCCCTCAAAGCAGGTATCAACTCTTCACCACTATTTGATAAACAAGGAAATCTCTCCTATCGTCCCAATTTTCCACAAATCCAGTTATTATTACACTATTTAGATGCCATCAAATCTAGTACCGTTCAATCTTTAGAAGAACCATATAGTTATCTTTTGCCTAGCCAAGTATAGAATAAAATCCATAGAAGCAGAGGCGAATTTTCTGTCTTTCTTCTGGCTTGGGACTCCTGAATTCTGACCTTTTTGGAACGTTAGATTTAATCCGAGCGTCACTTAATACAGGATTCAATCCCAAAATATCAGGATATTCTTTCTCTGTGAAGAAGACATATAATAGTGTTTTCAGTCTTTTAGGTGGGGTAACAGCAATGAATAGAAAAGCAAAAATAAAAATAAAATAACTTGAGGGAGTAAATTCAGTTTTTAAAGGTGATAATATCATCACCACCAAAAGATTTGACAAAATCCTATTTTGACAATTGATAGTTGATACCAAATAGCTACCATAAATCTTTTTTAAGTTAAATGGCCTGCTATATAACTAAAACTGGTTATCGGTGTATAAATCTCATAATTTGTCTAATTGCTGGCCTTAATAACATTATTGACGGGAGAAATAATCATGAAATTATTAGTACGTTGGGGTTTGACATTGAGTTTAGCTAGTAGTGTAATGTTTGCCGGAATATTGGGAATCAATAATCTGCAAGCCTTCGCTCTACCACAGGAGCAAGTGGTAAAAACCTTACGTGAAGTACCTGTTTTTGCACTGACTAATCCCAAAGGAGAATTTGTAGTTATCTCCAAAAAAAATCAATCAAAAACTATTTCACAAATAGGCTTTTTTCTTAGTAAAAAAGATGCTCAAACTTTTCTAGAAAATCGGCTTAAAAAAGAAAATCCTCAGTTAGCAAGCACTATCCAAATTACACCAATTTCTCTAGCAGATTACTATAAGTTAGTAATAGAAAATAATAAGAAAAAAGATTCTAGTGTACTTTTTACATTAGTTCCAACAAAACAACAAGTTGATGTAGCAGTATCTATGCTGAATACCAGTGGTAAACCAGACCAAAAGTTTAATGGTATTCCTTTGTTTGTGCCAAAATTTAAGAAACAAAATAGCTATCTGACCATTCCCCAAGGCAAGAACCGGCTGATTCCTTTCTATTTTGAAAAAGAACAAGCAGTAGCTCTTTTAGAAGCCTTCAAAAAAGCTAAACCACAAGAAGCAGCTAATACAGAAATTCAGGTATTAGATTTGTATAGAGTGATTGACACACTTAATAGTAGTAATGATGCCAATACTAGTAAGATTTTTTTGTTTCCTTCGCGGGAATCAATAGAATTTATTCGTTCCATAGTTCCAACTCAACCAAAGAAATAAAAAATAATCTTAGTTCTACCGCTCCCTTGATCATTTTTTCAGGAAAATCTCGCTAAAAACCTTGATAGAGAAGAGAGTAAAGCAAGTGCCTATAAATTTTGATCAAATCCATATACAGCAATGTTTATGGATACCGAAAAAATATCTTTGATCACAAGGGAATCGGTAGAACTGGACATCTTTTGCTACTTTTAACAACATAATATTAATTGGTAAAAACCATTATTCAGCAGTAACTTGAACTATTGACAAAAGGAGTAGTTATGAAATCATTGCTTCACTGGGGTATAAAATTGGGTTTGGTCGGGAGTACATTTTTGGGGATGGTATTTTTCCCCGGTATCCCAGCGCTGGCATTACCAGAACAAGAAATAAAGGCTAAATTAGACGGAGTGCCTGTTTATTTAGTTACTAATGAGAAAGGTATACCTCTAAGCCGTTCCCTATCTGATCCTCAAAATGCTCAAAAAAATGGGGGTTCAGTGACAGGAGTTTATATGAGCCGACAAGAGGCTCAAAACTTTATTAAGGAATTACAACAGATTAAGGACAAAAATCCCAAACTGGATGAAGTTGTGAAAAATCTGCAAGTAACAGCAGTACCATTGGGAAGTATTTATCAACAACTTCAAGAAACCAAAAATCAGCCTAATCGTCTAATATTTGCGTTTAAACCTGTAGATGGAGATATTCAGGGAGCATTGGATTTACTCCGACAAAGTGGTCAAAAGGTAGAGAAATTTCCGGGTGTGCCTGTATTTGCAGTCAGATTTGGTGTTGATAAAGGCTATGTACCAATTCAAATCACAGCCGAAAAACAGCAACTTATTCCGCTATTTTTAAGTAAACAAGATGCACAAGCTTTATTAACCCAAGTGAAGCCGAAATATCCCACAGCAGATATTCAAGTTATAGATGTAGATGAGGTGATTAAAACTTTACAAAGTAAGAATGATGATTGGTTAAAACAAGTTTTGTTAGTGCCATCTCTGGAGTCGAGGGAATATATCAAGACTCTACCAAATAATCAGCCTTCGCAGAAGTAAAGTTTAAGTATGGTAGAACAACAGCTACAGCTAGTTTCTGGGTTTCAACTGTGGCAATGGTGGCAAGAAGCAATCCAATCAGCCTGTGCCAATAATGTCCCGCAAAAAGAATTGGATTGGCTACTTCAAGAAGTGGCTGCTTTAGACCGTTTGGCACTACGTTTAGAGTCTTTTAAAACATGGCAGCAAATCCCCATGCAATTATCTTTAAAAGATTTAGAACAATTGTGGCAAAGACGATTACATGAACATTTACCAGTACAGTATATTGCGGGAACGACGACTTGGCGAAAGTTTCAACTCACAGTTTCTAATGCTGTTTTAATTCCCAGACCAGAAACAGAAATATTGATTGATTTGGCTGTGGATGCCGCTAACAGTGATCTGAACGCAGGTCATTGGGCGGATTTAGGGACTGGAAGTGGTGCAATATCAATTGGTTTAGCTGAGGTATTCACTAATGCCACCATTCATGCTGTAGATGTCAGTCCAGCCGCTTTAGCTGTTGCTACAACCAATGCTGAAAATTTGGGTTTTGGGGAACGGATTCAATTTTATGAAGGTTCTTGGTGGCAACCTCTAGAA
>JANMGZ010000724.1:0-2425 GCA_031374905.1 Dolichospermum sp. OTE_70_metabat_362_sub | reverse complement strand
GGGTGTACCGTTAAGTTGACACCAATGAGCAGTGCTAAACCCCTACCTGTAGAATCAAATAATTAAACCGTTTTAAGTATACCTACAATAAATCTTGAACAATCCAGAAATTGATAATTAATTTTAGAAAAAAAATCAACTATGAATGCTGCCATCAGGCATAATTGCTCCAGTTAAATTCACTTCGCACAAATTAGCTTCGCTTAAATCAGCACCACTCAAATCTGCACCTTGTAAATCTGCTTTCCACATTCTCACACCCCCCATTTTTGCACCACTGAGATTTGCACCTTGTAAGTTTGCGGAGGAAATTGAAGCCATGTGTAAATTAGCATCACACAAATTAGCACCACTCAATAATGCACCACTGAGATCTGATTCATTTAAATGAGCAGTTGTTAATGTAGCTTGAGTTAAATCAGCACCACAAAGAATAACTTCCGATAAATGCGCTCTTGCTAATTTTGCTCCTTGGAGATTTGCTTTACTCAAATTAGCACCACTTAAAGAAGCTGCTGTCAGATTTGCTCCTCTTAAATCTGCTCTACCAAAGTCCACACCACCTAAATTGACTCCTTGCAAATTTGCTCCTGGTAAAGCAATACAGTTAAAGCTTCTTTCTCCTGTTGCGTATCTAGCTAAAAGTTCTTGAACATTCATACTTTTTTAGACCTTAGTAAGTAGTCGGACAAAATTCAAAATGTAATTAAATATTAATGAGAGGATAATAGTTGAAAATATAATTTAACTTGGTCGTTTATTTGATCTAAACATAAATACATCTCTAATTATAAATTTATTCACATTTTTTAACTTCTGACCAATTAATTAAACAGAACTTTAGCAAATGCTACAATAAAATCACCAATCTCATTCCTATCCAGTATTTATGAATACTCATAATTTAAAATTAGGAAAATATCTAAATTTAGAAGAATTTTGTACCTGCACACAAACCTATCATAAATATGCCCAAAATATCAACCCATATCCACAAAATCCACAAGAAGTAATTCCCGCATTACAGGATTTAAATAAATTTATCATTGACCCAATTATAGATTATTTTGGTCGAGAAAAATTTCGGATTACCTACGGTTTTTGTTCTCCAGACTTAAAAAACTATCTTGAGAAAAAAGACCCAATTACAGGGCAAAAAAATGGGCGTGTAGCCCCCAATCTCGACCAACATATTAGCCATGAAATCAACAAAAATGGTAAATACTACTGTGAAAGACTAGGCGCAGCTTGTGATTTTCTAATTATAGACTTACCCAGCACAGAATTAGTAGAATGGATATTACAAACAAAACTCCCCTTTGACTCCCTCTATTTTTATAGTCCCCAGCAACCAATTCACATTAGTTATGGACAACAACATAAAAGAGATATTTGGACATTTAATAATTCAGGAATCCCCACAAAAAAAGGAATTACAAACTGGATAAAACTAGCAAAACAAACATAAAAACCCCTCTATTCCTCCTCTCAGCGCCTCTGCGTCTCTGCGTGAGAAACATTCTTCCTTCTTTGTCGAGTTTTCAAAGCCGCTTTAAGTGCCTTCAACTTATAAGCATCTGCATCTTTAGCCCAAAATAACCGATAACCATCAATAACAGTACAATTTTCCTTTAAACATTTTTTCCAGCCAGAAACATGACTAATACTGTGCCAATGATCTAAAAGTCCCCTATCTTCTTCTTGACGAGTTAACTTAGCAAATTTCTCATATTGAGGATAATCAGAAGTAACCAAAGCATCTATTTGGTGTAAGATTGGTGGGTCATCTTCTAGATCATAATCTTGATAAGTAACGTGCAAATCTCGTAAATCAATTGTCATGACTTTTGATAAAATGGGATGAGGATTAATATCAAAATCAGGATAAAATAAATAAGAAATCTTCGGTGTTTTTAGATGAAATTTAATCACATTTGCTTCTTCTAACCGTCCAAGAGTGCGACTAGCGCAACCTTCATAAAGACGTAATAAAGGGTCAACTGCTTGTAATGCAGAAATATGTACCCAAAGAGAATTAGGTAATTTTTTTCCAACCTTGCTTTCTTGACAACGTTTTATAATTAATTCTGTATTTCCCAAACTGCGTAACATTAAATCCGCATCTAAACAAGCTTGTTTATAACTACTATATAAACCCAGAATATCCTCTTGAACCGCTGGGGATAATTGTCCTAATTTAGGACGGCGGCTAAAATTACACAGTGCTAAATAAACCATCAAATCTTGACGGCGTTTGTCAGCGATCGCTTGCCATTCTTCCGAGTCAGTTGCCTGTATAATGACATTAAACGCCCGGCGTAAACTCCCAAATTCCTCAGCAATTTCCGGTGCTTGAGGTAATTCTCCTTTCATAGGTAGCCTGCCGCGTTCCGTGAGAAAATTCATCAACGGTGTTAATAATTCC
>JANMGZ010000708.1:0-2491 GCA_031374905.1 Dolichospermum sp. OTE_70_metabat_362_sub | reverse complement strand
CGTTGAAGACAAAGTACCCGCTGGTTAAATTGCCTATTTTAAAATTGAGAATTATGCTGATTTTGGTTTACGCTAATAAAATAAAATTCTGTGAGCAATCGTAACTATGCTATATCATTTAGATTTTCATGTTGAATACCCCGATAATATGAATCAACAAGAACTGTTTGCTATTTGGAGTGAAGAAGCAGATATCGCACTCCAAGCCAAACAAGCCGGAATCATAATTGATTTATGGAAATGTATTGGGACTCGTCGCGTAATTGTCATCATTGATGTTCCCACTCCAGATACATTAGACCAAATTCTTTTAGACTTGCCTATCATCAAAAAAAATGGCCAAAAGGTGCAAATAGAAGTGACTCCTTTAAGAAAATATGAAGACTTTGCTGCTGATATTAAAGCTAGATTAGCTCAGAAGGAATAGGTAAGAATTTACAATTCCAAAAAACTGTTACCCATTATTAGTGGAGTGATCATTACTCACTCTACGTATTTTTAACCAATTAAATATAACTTATATACAAATATAACTTTAGGTATATATTAACATCATAAAAATCAAAACTATTGACAGAGATAACTAAGCTTTTATTTTGCTAAACCTATAATTGAAAGCTATATACAGCTTTACCCAGAAATATCATAGATTTAAATTAAAAGTTTCAAAATCAAACATCAGTCACAATTAAAACAGACTTTATCTCTGGGGTTTACAACTTGGTTCTGTCACTTTTGTTAATTAAGAACCACTATAGATAACTAAGGGAAATAAGATGTATATAGAGCCGGTATTGGAAAATACACTCATAGCTGACAATACCAACTTTGCTATTACTCAAAGTGCCATTCAACAAGAAAAAGTCCAAGTACAATATCACAACATCCAAATATCAGATTTAGCACTATCTTTAGCTCCTCTGGGATTTATTTTTGTGTGGGCTTTTTTTCTCCTACTTTTTCATAAAATACGTACTCATACAGATGATAAGGTATGCTTGAAAAGCAAAATTCTACAAAAAGTTCCCTGTAAAAAATGTCAATTTTTTGCAAATAATCATTATTTGAAATGTGCTGTCAAGCCTGATACTGTTCTCACCGAAGAAGCGATAGATTGTTCTGAATATTTGCCAAAAAAAATTGGTTTTCCTCATAAAAATTTATTTCGCTAAAGACCAAAGAATAGATCCCCGACTTCTTAAAGAAGTCGGGGATCTATTTTATTTTCTATTTTCTGATTCCCAAATTTACGGCAATACATTGACATTAAATAATTCATAATTGCTCATTAGTAATTACTTTTTATTCTATTTTCTCTATTCCATCATCCAGAAAAGAGGGGAAAAGCCTGCTGCTGCTGACTAATCCCATCTGCCGATCCTTTAAACACAGAAGAACACTTGAAAATAAATATAACCTTAATTGATAATATTTGTCAACTACTAATGAGAAATTTTATTAATAATTCATCTTTAGCTGTCAGTCGTAGCTGGGAAGAGGTATGATGGTTTCTCAGTTTCTATATAATTAAAGTCTGTTCATTTCTAGCTATGACACAACAACTGCGTGTTTATGTCCCACCCCATCCCCTAATTCAGCATTGGCTGGGAGTTGCCCGTGATGTAGCTACACCATCAGTATTATTTCGTTCTGCTGTGACTGAGTTAGGCAGGTGGCTAACTTATGAAGCTGCTAGAGAGTGGTTGCCAACCCAAGAAACAACAGTGCAAACGCCTCTGACTACCTGTTTGGCAACTTTTATTAATCCTCAGATACCTGTGGCTGTTGTGCCGATTTTACGCGCTGGTTTGGGCTTATTAGAGGGGGCGCAGGGTGTACTACCTTTAGCATCAATTTACCATTTTGGCTTGGTGCGAAATGAAGAAACTCTAGAACCTACTTGTTATTTAAATAAATTGCCAGAAAAATTTGCTCCTGAAACACGGGTGTTAATTACCGAGCCAATGTTGGCGACGGGAGGTTCTATAATGGCAGTAATGGCGGAATTGACTCAAAGAGGTGTTGATCCTGCTTTAACCCGGATTATTTCTGTAGTTGTTGCACCTCCAGCTTTGCAAAAGTTGGCTGCTGTTTATCCTAACTTAATCGTTTACACCGCTACTATTGACGAAACGCTTAATGATCAAGGGTATATTGTCCCAGGTCTGGGGGATGCAGGCGATCGCATTTTTGGGACTTGAGTTAGGCGTGCAGCTAAGTCTGTGACAATACTTTAGCTATTTTCCGGACTTAGCTGCACGCCTACTGCCTTTCCAACATAAAATTACCTATCTTCTTCCCTCTTCTTCTTCCTTCCTTCCTTCGCGTTCTTCGCGCCTATATCCCTCCGGTCCCGTCAGGGATACGTGGTTCATTTAATCTATATTCTGCTAAGTTCCAAAAATGCGATCGCCTGCATCCCCTAATCCTGGAACAATATACCCTTGATCATTAAGGGTTTCGTCAATAGTAGCGGTGTAAACGATTAAAC
>JANMGZ010000698.1:0-5989 GCA_031374905.1 Dolichospermum sp. OTE_70_metabat_362_sub | reverse complement strand
CAAATAGTCACTGGTGAAGCAACCTTCAATGGTCAAGAACTCAGCGCCGGTGACGGAGTGCAAATTACTGGAGAAGAAAAACTAGAAATTAGTACAAATCTCAGCACGGAAATCTTGCTTTTTGATTTGGGTGCAGCTAGTTGGAACAATAATAATTGAAGAGGTTCTTGCATTTTGGCTTAAAGATCGAACTGTCGGTGAAAACGATTGTCAATTTTATTTGTTTTCTGTTGGTTGCAGGTTAAACAGAGAGTTTGTAAGTTACTAATATCGTTTTTGCCACCACGAGATAAGGGGATAATATGATCAATGGTGAGTTGAGTTTCTTGGGAGATTTTACCGCAGCTTTGACATTGATATTTATCTCTTTGGAAAACGTAGGTTCTGACTTCTGGAGGTATGGGAATTCGTGGGGTTTTATTCATATTGATTCACGAAATTCTTGAAAATCTTGGTTAACTTTTCGAGAATAGTAATTTGCATATTCTAAAATAGAATTATGCCATTCAGAAGATTGACCAAAATCAATTAATTCATCAGCAATTGCCGAACCTTGTCTACCGCTACTGAGTAATTGATCCCACGCTGTCACTTCAGCCATTGTTTGAATTAACTTTTCCAAACGTCTGATTTTTCCATCCCAAGCTTGCAAACTTACCGTATCTTGTTCTGGTTGTAATTCCCGTAAAACATAAGATTTATCACCATCATTTATTGCTTCTAATAAGGCTGGAGAAGTTCCTTGTAACCATTGTTGAATAGTCACAACTCTCTTAGCTGAAGTTTCCCATTTTGGCTGAGGAACTGTTATATAAGGTTGTAAAGCACTGGGTTGAGTTTCTTTAAAATCTAGGAAATAATTTCCATCAGGAGAACCCTTACCTTCCACTAAAATAATATAACGTTCTAAACCTAGACTACTTGTACCCGCTATGCGTTTTTGAACATCTATAACTCGATAAAAATCAGGATTTTGATCTGTAGATTTATGCCAATCTTTAATTAATTCCTTGACATTTTCTTGTTCCATTTCTGTAGCTTCAGTAATGCGTTTATTATCAATAATTAATCGCCGAGTACCTTTCTTATGCTGAGAACGTTTATCTAGAAACTTAGCACGATCTCGATTTTTCAAACTTTCCAATAAATCTTTAACTAAACCCTTCGCAGTTTCCTTTTCTACAGTTCTAGCTTTTCCCTTAGCGAGAATTTGTGAATAAGTAGTTAGATAAATATTACTTAAATGTAGAGATTCTTCTTCATTTATTCCTACAGTACGAGAACCAACCATAATACTCGTAATGAATCTCACTAAATCCCAAGTACAAGGTGCAAGAAGTGATTCATCAAAATCATTAATATCAAAATAAACTAAGCGATTATCACCTTTATGACTACCGAAGTTTTCTAGATGTAAATCTCCACAAATCCAAGTTAGAGGTGCTGAATTTATGAATAAATTTGCAGGAAAGTCTTCATAAAATAAATGACAAGTTCCCCGAAAGAAGGAAAACTGGTTGTTAGCCATTTTATCATATTTTAATTGTAATAATTCAGGGTTGCGTCCGTGGTTGAATTTTTCAATTCTGGCTTTGATGTTGTTTGACATAGATTTATATTGTCTGAATCAGGATTTACAGGATTTGAGGATTTACAGGATGTGGTTTGATATTTATATTTTTAGATTTCTTGATTTGATAATTTTAAAATAAAGGTTTTATTTTTAATTATCTTCATCTTGAAAGATTATACTAATAAATTTATCGTCAATTATCAATTTTAATATAAATTAACTTTTTATAAAATGCTGAGTTTGACAATTAATAATCCTGTAAATCCTTAAATCCTGGATATCCTGATTCTGACAATTAAGGCGATTATAAATCGCGTCTACACAAACAAAGTCCACCTTCGTGGACTAATTAATTTTATGATGTAGTAACATCATTTATCATCCGTCGTAAATCATCAAGGGGTGATTCTGGTTCTTTTATTTCTTCAATTTCTGGTTCGTCAGGACAAAATTCTAGAGAAACTTTCATTCTTAATTTTCCTTTTTGCCAATTTTTACTAGGTTTTAAGATTTGACAATCAACACCATTATTTATCCAATCATCAAGTTCTTTCACAGATGGTAAAATACGACTATTTATAGATTTTAGTTCATGGTTTAAATGGTTTAAATTCCCATTATCTAAAATTACTTTTGATAAAGCTACATCTAATTGACTGGCCTTTAAAATATAACCATCAAAATCAATCACAATATCACCTTGTTCAGAATCTAAAATTTGAAACTTATCTTCCATCTCTTTCTTCCTTTGCGTCTTTGCTTCTTTGCGACTTTGCGCGAAACCCCAAAATTAGGTGAACACAGAAAAATCCTGCATTCACCCAAAACATTATACCTCTTCTTCCCCAATTATCGGCAGTAAATGTTCATATAACTGCATCGCTTGTAAACAGCTATTAATTCCCACAACTGCTGTATTATATTCTTCAATTTTTCCCTCAACTTGACTCAACAAACGTTGATTATTAGCAATCTTTTCCTCAGCTTCTTGTTGCAAAGTCTTCTCCAAATAAGCACGCGCATGAGGATATTGTTGTAATATCTCATCTGCTTGTTTTTCTCCCATTGGTAACAACTGAACTTTGATAGTTTGGTTGATAGTTTGACGAAAAGATTGACGAATAGTATGGGAAACTTTGGGTTCAAAGTCTAACTTCAATAATTGTCTAATTGCAGGTTCAGCGTCAACTATACTTTCTGCGTCATAACCTTGAGAAGTTTGTTCTAATACTTGTCGAAATTGATAGATAGAAAATGTTCCTTCGTTGTAAAATCTCGGACTTTCTCGCACAAATCTATCGCATTCAACACTAGCAGTATTTACCAAAGCTTGAGAAACTTGTTTTTCTAGGACTTTTACCTGTGCTTCTATTCCTCCATCATTCCCTAATAAGCGATACAATTGACGATAATATTCTGATTTTCTAATCTTTGTGATTAACTGTTGGAACAGATTAGCAATTACTTGTTCACAAGACTCAATTAAAATGTCTTCCAACTGATTAGAAAGATAATAAAAAGCCTCTACCAAAATAGCTAATAAAGGTGCGGTTGCGTTTCTAGGATGACTCAAAGTTGCGCGACGATAAGCTTCTGCAACGGAAAATGTATCTAGTAATTCATCCAGACGACGAATCATCCGTGATTGTAATTGTCGAAAATCTGTTTCAAATTCTTCGCAATTATTATTAATTAATCTATTGACTTCATCATGAATGTGCTGATTAAAATCTCTCCCAATTTGCTGGAGTTGCTGATTTAATTTTTGCAACTCATATTCTTTCATACTTTCGATTTCTCGCGGTTGACCATCTAAGTCAATTTGCACACTTTGATAGTGTTTTTTGAGTTTGATACAAATGTCTTCCAAATCATCGGCGAGATTTTTGAATAATTGCGGACGTTTTTATTATGTGAGATAGCGAGTAATTGAGGTGCGAAATTCTTCAATTCCACTATCTTGAATGAGTTGGTTAATTAATGGTGTTCCCTGTTCGCTTAAAATTCTCACATAGTTTTCATTGGGAGTTTCAAAGCTGTTTACAGAAATGCGGAATTGACTGGGGGATAATTTACCAGAGTTAGCGCAATAACGATTAAATTCATTAACAAATTGTGGTATTTCTTCTTTCCCATCTAAACCTTTGACACTTTCTGTGAAAATCGAATCTAATCCAAATCTATCTACTGTGCTTGTCTGTTTCAGTTGACTTCCATAAAATCCGAGTAACCCACTGGTTTTATAAACTCTGGAAGTATCTCTAAATTGACTGTTAATTAAATTTTCTAACCGTTGTTTTAGTTGGTTATTGTACCAAGTTTCATCTATGCGGTTAAAGATATAAAAAACCCTATCTCTAATCCCTGCATTCTCCCGCATAGTTTCCAACAGTTCTGTCTCTTCTTTTGTCATATCTCCTGCTGACGCAGGTTTGAGAACACAGACTACTGCTGATGTATCTGAATGTTGAATTTTTTGATATGTTAATTGTGCATCTTTTTCTACTGGTGCATCAATTCCTGGTGTGTCTATAATGACGTTACCATCTTCTAAAAGCGGATGATAACAATAATATTCAATTCGTTTCAAAACTGAGCTATTACTACCTCTTCATGCATATCCTGCGGCTTCTTTGAGGTTGGTAAAATTAAACTGTTCCATAGAGTATGTAGCATTATTAAAGCTGTTAATTCTTTCTTTGTTTGCAACATATCCTTCTAATAACAAAATCAATGCTTTTGCTTGTTTTGCACGTTCTGATTTACCTTCTCCTCCTTCTTGTTGAATAATTGCTGTACAACCTTGATGCAATAAATCAACTACATCTTGTTTATTGATATGTTCAACAGTATTAAATCCCAATTGTTGACATAAAAACACCGCTTGTTCTTGAATTTCTTTTTCACTCAAAAAGGTTAAAACAACTCTTTCTGAATCTGCTGGTGCATATTCAATTTTGCATTCTGTACCTGTTGCGTGTCCTTCTGCACTATATAATAATTCTCTTTCCAAGAGTGCATTAATCAACATTGATTTACCCGCACTAAAAGCACCAGCAAACACAATTTCAAACTTGGGAGAAATCGCTTTATCCAAAGAAATTTGCACAGATGTAATATCTTGCGATCGCAAAGCCGTTTCTTTGTGTAAAAGTTGGAGAATAGACTCAACTTGTGCTTGCAATTGCTGACACTGATGATTTAAACTTGACATAAAAAGTAGTAAACAAGGTGCATAAGTATTGTAATACTACTTATCGCAATTTAGCTACATCATCCCCAATGCACCACGAGTTACACCTAATTGGTTTTGTAGCTTCAATTCTCTCCAAAGTTGCGAACCGATGATTTCTCCTTGGAGTAATTTCTGATAGCTATGTATTGTTTTTTGCACTTGTTCTGGTGTTTCATTGACAAATTGAATCCGCAAGTGTTGTAAACCCAATGAAATCAACCGTTGCACATATTCTGCTCCAGTTTGTGCAGTAGCGTTATATACTGTATTTCTACATCCTGCGTCAGCTTTGAGAATGTGTTCACTACCTACCCTGTCTCTGATTGTGACTGCTTTTGTGTCGCAAGGTCTACCGCAATTGGTGTAATCTGTTCCTTCAGATAGGAAAGCGCAAAATACGCAATGTTCCATGTGAAACATTGGTATATGTTGATGAATTGTGACTTCAAAGTTTTGTGCTGGATAATTTGTAATTAAATCTTCAAGTTGGTTAATATTTAAGTCGTAAGATGCTGTTAATCGTTCTAAATTAAAGCGGTTTTTAAAATAATCTGCGGTTAAGGGGTTAGCAATATTTAAAGAAAAATCACCCACACATCTTTCATTAGCAAAATATTCTAATTGGTCATAATTTCTAATTAAATAACCATCAGCTTGGGAAGCAAGAACTTGTTTTAAAATCCAAGTTTCTCCAGGTTTAGTTATCCGGGGTGGTGCAACAAAAATACTAATTTCTTCCTGTCCTGATTCTCGCACTATTTTTACTGCTTCTTTATAGTTACGAGGATCTTCAAATTCACAATATATTGTTTTGATATCTGCTGTTGATACTGCTTTTAATTGTTCGATGTTTCTGACTAAAACAATCAGGGAAGGGGAAGCGGAAATTGCTGTAGATTTAGAACTAATTAAATCTTGCCATTTTGCATGATGATTTAATTCCCAAAGTTTGGGTCTACTTCTTAATTCCTTTAATTTGCTGACTATTTCCCGACGCATTCGGTTTAACTCACTCACAGGTAACATAATATTACCGTTGAGATTATTTATAAAAGTGTCTAAATGGAAAGGAGTATTTCCTAACCGTCCAAATTGTTCTTTTAACCTTTCTGTAGAGAGGGGTTTTGTATGTGCTTCAGCTATTAATATTTCTGATTCTACTTGAACTATATTCCAAGATT
>JANMGZ010000625.1:0-4287 GCA_031374905.1 Dolichospermum sp. OTE_70_metabat_362_sub | reverse complement strand
CATCTTTATCAAAATAATTTACACGCTTAGCAAAATTATTTGCAAATAATAGCCAATCAAACAAATCGAAATCGTGTAATTCAAGATTGTTAGGATCTAATTCTGCTAAAAAGCGTTGCATTTGTGATTTCCCTTCACGGTAATGCGAAAATGTATCTGTTTTTTTCATTTGTTTATATTTATTTTTCTGTGGTCAGATGCAATACTCTGTATGATTATTTTGGTTGGCATTCCAATTGGGTTACAGTCATTTATAATCGATTAGATTTCTGTTGCTTCTCCTTTATAAAAAGGGAAAACAATATTGCTTCTTGTATTGGTGTTTCTTACTTCGTAGTCTATTTGTATTAAAACCTCTCCTTCTAGTTCCTCTGAAGTGTCAATCTCAATACTCAAAATGTTTATTCTAGGTTCATGGTATAAAATGGCTCGTTCAACGACACCTTTCATTTGTGTAATAAGCGTTAAGTCTAAAGGCTTAAAAAGCATTTCTTGCAAATCACAGCCATAGTTAGGAAACATTACACGTTCTCCTGGGCGTGTTGACAACAGAATAATGAGACTGTTATTAATATCTTCCACATCTGTGGTCATTGCTAGTTTTCCTTCTGTTTTATTAAACTCAGGCGGAAAGCTCCAGCCTATTCCTAAAAAATCTGTATTTATTTTCATACTGTTGTTGGTATTATTTTTTTTGATGTATTCTTTTTATAAAGTTTTTGATGGAATTTGAATTTGTTTCATCCTCCAATCAAAACCGTGGCTTCTCCTGCAGTTATAACGCCTCCATGTGCCATCGAATCACCTAATCTTGCGGCGGGTTTTCCGCCTATTAACACACTCGATGATCCTGCTGCAATAGTATCTGGTGGTCCTGTGCATACTGCTTTGTCGCCAACTCTAGCCGCTGGCATTCCTCCAATAAGAACTGTAGGTTCTCCTGCGGGTAATATAGGTCCACCTACATGAGGAACTGTTCCTGTTACCATAGGACAAGTATGCATGTCTGTGATTCTTGCTGCTGGTTTCATATAAATTATTAATTAATTTTAACTTGCGATCCTTTTACGACTGTTACGGCCCCTGATTTAAGTTCTGAACCTGAACTACCTTCTGCTTTAAACTGCGCGCTTGCTTTCACATTTATATTTGTTCCTTCTATATTAACATCTCCTGATGCTTTTATTTTGATATCGCCTGCGCTTTCCATAGTGATTCCGTCGCTATTAAGTGTAAGCACATTGGAATGCTCGTCTTCTATTTTAATGACATCCGCATCTTCATCTAAAATCACTTTTTTACCTGCTGGTGTTTCAAGTGTGTATGAAATTTTATCATCATTAAAAATCATTTTCATTTCACTTCGGGTTACAAATCCTTTTTCATGATTATCATCTGAAGCTACTATTGGTGCTGGCTTGGTACTGCTGTTCAACATCCCTAAAACGATAGCGTCGTTAGGATCAGCGTTAATAAATCCTATAATAACTTCATCTCCAATCTCTGGTCTAAAAAAAGACCCTCTATTTTCACCTGCATCAAGTGTTGCTATACGCGCCCAAATACCTTCTTCTTCGGCATTAATGATTGGTATTTGTACTAAAATTCTATCTTCACCATCAGGATCCGATTCTAATTGTGATACCACACCAATTTGCAAACCATTTATTGATGGAATGATTCCAGATCCTGGCATCTCACTAACGTCGTAAGTTTCTGAAAACCAAGTTGGTGACAGTCCGAATTGTGCATCCACCAACCAATTGCCTTCCGCTATTTCATGGCGTACTCCTGTAACATATATTTTTCCGTTGAATCGATTTCCTACGCCTTGTAATGTTAATGTGACTCCTGGTTTAACCGCTGGAAAACCTTGACATTTTACTCTTCCGCGTGTTTTGGCTAGTTGTTGGAAAGTTGCTTTGGCATCACTCCAATCTTGTAATTCACTTTCCGTAAGTTTTCCACCGTGTTTAAGTTGGAAATCTTCTATTCCGAAAACATCTGCCAAATCACTTGATGAAAGATCTCCGTTAAGATTAATTGATGGATCTTCTGCTTCGGTTTCTATCAATTCTTGATCGGTATAACTCCACGATGTTGAGGTAATTTTATTAAACTGATCTCTTGCGTCTATTTCTCCGTCAAACTCATGTATTGATGAACCAAAAACTACCGTTTCTACTGTTTCTCCACTAAAATCGGGTTTGGCTACCTTAATCGCTCCATCGTCTATAAAACAAAGTTTTCCGTTGGCTTGCGCTCTGGTTACCATAAAATCCCAATCGGAAGCTCGGTATTGTATCAATTCTTGGTGTGAATTTGTTGTAGCTTCAACATCTGCAGTAAGACCATTATTGCTTATAAGTTCTTCAATGATATCGCTGTCTGTGCTTTCGTAGAAATACTTACTCTTTCTTCCTAAAGTCATTTTTACGGCCTTATCTTTACATTCAATAATTAGATAAGACGATCCGTTTCTAATCTTTATGTTGTGTTTTACCACGACTCCTTTAAAAATGGTTTCTTCTTCTGAATGGTATCCGGCTGTAATTTCAATCTCTTTCCCAGGAATTAATAAATTTTCATTGCTTAGCTTAAAATCTTGTTCTGGTACGCTTCCGTCTAGAATAACAATGCGGGCATACGGAACTCTATTGACTTCTTTTTCTACCACAATGCTTTTTACACCATATTTGCCTGGCAATTCGGTATTTCCTGATAAAACCTTAAAGGTTACTAAATCGGGGTTTTTTGCTGTTTGTATGTATCCGCTATTGTTCATCTTACAATGCTTTTTTTAGTGGTGGAAAGAATAACTCTAGTCCAGGCGTTAATTGTCTGAAATTGATAAGATTATTGACTTTGGCTACTTCTAAGTAATATTTAGAATCGCCATAAATACCTTCTGTCATTAAGGGTAAAGTGTCGCCAGCTTTTACAGTTTTCTTATGTGATAAATCTGGCGAGCTTTTTTTTGCTTTTGCAGCAGCTAATTCTATCTCTGTTGAACCTTTAAATTTTGCTTTTATTATTGCTCTTAAAGGATATCCTTCTGGAGAAAAAAGAGTAAAATCGATACTAAAATCTGTAAGAACTCCTTCAAAAGTTAGAATTCCCCAAGATATAGTTAGATTATATGGTTTATGTATTTGTCCGTCATAGGTTCCAGTTGTTTTTAAAAAATCATCAAACTGCGTTGCAACATTTGTTTTTTTTGCTTTTTTGTTGATTATTTTGTTTATCAACGCATTACCTTTATTCTCTTCTGTTACTCCTGTTCCGTCTAAAAAGAATTCTAAATCAAAAGTAGGAGAAGAAATCTTATCAAATTTAAGGCTTCCCTCAGGGCTTCCCGCTGGAGCTTCAGAATTATATTCACTTTTATAGGACAATGAGTATTTAGTTGGGTTAAGCAGAGCTTCAAACTTTTGACCTGAATTTTCTTTTGCTGTTATTACTATTTTTTTTAATCCTCCCATTATCTTTCTTTTTTACGTTGTTCTATATTTACTACTTGCTCTACGCTTTCACTAATTGCCCGCATAATTTGCTCTTCATTTACTGATGCGGCAGTTGTTGTTGCTGCTTTCTCGTCCACATTTATTTTAATATGGAGTTCTTTTATTTCTATTGGCATTTCGTTTGCTTTGTATTTAAACATCGTAAAAAACTAATAATCAGAATTTTAAAATGTTTTTTGTTAAAAAACTAAACACATAAAGAGCCTGTTCAGCTTAGTTGATACAACCAATCTGTCGTCTTTTTTTAAAAAGATTTTAGCTAAACGTTATCTTTAACTAACACGCTTTATGTGTTTAGTTTTAATTTTAAATTACAAGCCTAAGCTTGTTAACGCTGAGGGTATTGTATAATACCTGTATTTTAGTTCTACTGTTTCTATAGCCAGCTTGCTTTCTTCGGCATTAAATTCGGATACATCCCATTTTACTGGATATGCGCCTACTACGTTCCAAACCATTAGAGGAGCTGTAGATTCAATTCCTCCCGAAAGAGTTATTATTAAATCTCTGGGTTCAAATTGGAAATTTTCCATGGCATTTCTACACCAGCTTATTAATCCAGAACTTACGATTAACCCACGCTTAAGAACTAAATTAGGGTAATTTGGACGCATAGGGAGTTTATGAGTAAATCTATTCTCGCCTCCTTCTGCATACTCTTCAGTTCCAATTTCTGTAGATAACCCAGATACAGATTGAAATCTGGAGTCAATACCCTCTGTTACTGAGATTCCGTTTACAATAAAAGAAAAACTCGTTGGAG
>JANMGZ010000569.1:0-3795 GCA_031374905.1 Dolichospermum sp. OTE_70_metabat_362_sub | reverse complement strand
CATTTATTTGAACCGCCAAAACATATATCTGATGTTCAACCCCTTCTCCAAATCCCGCAGCAGCTAAATGATTTAATTATGAATTGTTTAGCCAAACAGCCAGAAGATCGTCCGCAAAATATGACAGAAATTCTGCAAAGTTTGGAGAATATAAAACAAGTTTCGGAACAATTATCTTGGGATTCAGAGTTGAAAAATCATGAATTATCTAAAACAAAAACAATATTTGATGAACAATTCCTTTGGCCTAAAAATAAACCAACTCAAGAAATTGTTTTTCCCCAGCTAATCACTGAAGAACAAGTATCTACAGCCTCTTTGTGGTTAATGTTACCACAAGCAGAAATTCAAAATTATGCCTATACTACCCGCTACACTCGGTTTATTTTTATTACATATCCCCATCCGATGTTGTTATGGATAACACTACTTTATGACAGAGACCTGACCCCTAAGTGGCTACCATGTTATTTAGATATGCAAAATTCTCAAAATCAAAAATTAGTGTGGACATTAGCAGAAACTGAGAGTTATTCCTTACTTTTTTTCACATTAGAACCTCCCCATTCCTGCGCTAATATTTTCAGTATCAGTTTTGCTCCACCACAAACACAAAACTTGAAAAATTGGTTGCAACAAAGTCTGAAATCAACAGCTTCTACCCAGCCTATGGTCAGTAAAAACTGGTTAAAGCAGCAATACAAGCAGATACAATCAGAAATAATAAAGCTTTTAGAAACATAATTTTATTTATGCAAGCATTTACATGACAAAATTCCCTTCAAGAAAATTTTTCTCAAACTACTTGACAACTAGAAAAAGAGGAGGCATAATGGTGAGAGTGCAAGTAAAAAAGCCATTAAGGGACTGTAGTTCAATTGGTTAGAGCACCGCCCTGTCACGGCGGAAGTTGCGGGTTCGAGCCCCGTCAGTCCCGTTCTAAGATACTAAATATGAAGCAGGGAGTTCGTAAAACTGACTCACTGTTTTTTGTATTATTTAGGTGTAATCATGATTTGTAAAAGAGAGAATTAATTGTGACCGTTAGAGTTCGTATAGCTCCAAGTCCTACCGGAAATCTACACATTGGTACAGCCAGAACGGCTGTATTTAATTATTTGTTTGCTCGTCACCATGATGGGAAGTTTATTTTAAGAATCGAAGATACAGATTTAGAGCGATCGCGTCCAGAATATACAGATAATATTCTGGCTGGACTGCGCTGGTTAGGACTTAATTGGGATGAAGGTCCATTTTTTCAATCTCAACGCCTCCATCTTTATAAAGAAGCGGTTCAAAAATTACTAGATCAAGGATTAGCTTACCGTTGCTACACGACATCAGAAGAATTAGACGCACTCCGAGAAGCGCAAAAAGCCAGAGGGGAAGCACCTCGCTATGATAACCGTCACCGTCACCTCACCCCAGAACAAAGGGCTGAATTTGAAGCCCAAGGACGTTCTTCTGTCATTCGTTTCCAAATAGATGATGGCCGGGAAATTGTCTGGAATGATTTAGTCCGCGGTAAAATGAGTTGGCGGGGTAGCGATTTGGGTGGCGATATGGTCATTGCTCGCGCTGCTACTGATGGTACTGGTCAACCACTATATAATTTTGTGGTGGTTGTGGATGACATTGATATGCAAATTACTCATGTCATTCGTGGTGAAGACCATATTGCCAATACTGCTAAACAAATTCTGTTGTATGAAGCTTTGGGGGCGAAGATTCCCGAATTTGCCCATACACCCTTAATTTTGAATCAAGAAGGGCGGAAATTATCCAAGCGTGATGGAGTAACTTCCATTTGTGACTTTCAGAATATGGGCTTTACTGCGGAAGGTTTAGTCAATTATATGACTTTGCTGGGATGGTCGCCAGCGGATTCTACTCAAGAAATATTCGATTTAGAATCAGCAGCCAATGATTTTGGCTTTGAAAGGGTAAATAAAGCTGGTGCTAAATTTGACTGGGATAAATTGGATTGGTTAAATAGCCAATATCTTCATAATATGCCAGTTGATAAGCTGACAGATTTACTTATCCCTTATTGGGAAAAAGCGGGTTGTCAATTTACAGGTGGGAGAGAACGGACTTGGTTAGAGCAGCTAGTGGGGTTAATTGCTGCTAGTTTGACTCGGTTGGTAGATGCTGTGGAGATGACCAAGGTATTTTTTACCGATGGGGTAGAATTGAGTGAAGAAGGCAGTCAGCAACTACAACAAGAAGGGGTGAAGACTGTACTACAAGCAATTCTCACGGCTTTAGAAAGTCAGCCAGAGTTATCATCAGATATTGCTCAAGGTATTATTAAGCAAGTTGTCAAATCAGAAAATGTCAAAAAAGGCCTAGTGATGCGATCGCTCAGAGTAGCTTTAACTGGGGATGTACATGGACCTGACCTAATTCAATCTTGGCTACTATTAAATCAAATTGGTGTAGATAAAGCTCGTTTAACTCAAGCCATTAACAGCAACTAATGTAGTGGGTAACGGGTATTAGGTATTGGGTAAGACTTTTCTTTAGAGGAACTTGGGACATTAATCCAATGTCGTTAAAGATATTTAGCACTTTTCTATAAATTACCAATGTCAACAACAGCTTTTCCTGTAGGAATCATGGTTGTACTTTGCATTACAGCCGGGCTTAACCCAGTTGCTCATGCTGAAACAGCCTCGCCAATTTTTGGAGATGCGACTATTCAACATCCATTATCTCCAGATCCTTTGACAGTCAGGGGACTAAGTGGTGGTTCGATACCAGGAAGCCAAATAGCGGGAAAAGCAGCAACACCTCCAACAGGACCATGTAAAGGATTTATGGATCAAAAACCAGACCATAATCTGAAACTTATGAGTAAATTTGAATACCTGAAATTGGTTGTTGACAGTCCTTATGATACAACCATGATTGTTAAAGGACCTGGTGGAACTTGGTGCAATGATGACTTTGACGGCAAAAACCCCGGCATTGTTGGGGAATGGCTACCAGGAACTTATCAAATTTGGATTGGTTCTTACAAGCAAAATGAATCCCTACCTTATACCTTAAAAATTATGGAATCTAAGTAATACTGGCATAACTGTAAAGCTGGTTCTGTAAATCTTTAATAATCCAAAATCTAAAATCCAAAATCTGATCAGGAGCAGGTTCTGACTGTTTTTATATCAGCTTTTTACTTTGAGCTTGTGCTTGTATGCCAAGTTTGTATTAGAATTAAGTTAAGTTTAATTAAGATTCTTGATAAAAATCGTGGATCTGCCATAGAACATCTCATTCTCAGACTGTCTAAACTGTGATTTTGATGATTTTGGTGATTTTGATGATTGCTGTTACAGATTAATCACGCAAACCGTCATCCTCTGAAACTGTAATTTTTATGATGTTTATGATTAATTGCTGTGACAAATTAATTCATCATCTCAATCAAATGAATCACACAAATCATAGTTTAGACATCTGCTGTATAGCATATTGACATTTAGAGGCAAATTAAAGATGAAATTCTCCTGGAGAGTGGTAGCACTCTGGTCAGTGCTGGCTTTGGTAATTGGCTTTTTCTTCTGGCAAGGTGCTTTTGCAGGCGCTCCTGCGGACACAGGTAAAAATGCTGCCAATACCCGTATGACCTATGGGCGCTTTCTGGAATATCTGGACGCGGATCGTGTTACCAATGTGGATTTATACGATGGTGGTAGAACAGCTATTATTGAATCTAATGACAAAGACATAGAAAAAAGTACTCAACGCTGGCGTGTAGATTTGCCTGTTAATGCGCCTGAATTAATCCTAAAG
>JANMGZ010000528.1:0-14030 GCA_031374905.1 Dolichospermum sp. OTE_70_metabat_362_sub | reverse complement strand
GCTGATGAGATTTATCAATCAAATCCGCGAGAATATCATGTCCATCTAATCCTTGAAATACAAATGGTTGAATTTCTAACCGTTTGGCTACCTCACTAGGATACATGACATAACCAGAATTCCAAACTACAGGATAGATAGTGTTAAAATTGAGTTTTTGCAGTTGTGAGACAGCTTCCTGAACTTTAGTCCTATCTTTGAGAATATTTAAATCATTATTTGTCATCCACACACCACGAATTTCTTGACGTGATATTTCTTGTGCGATAACAGGGGTAAAGGTGTTTCCCCAAAAAACCATGAGTAAGGAAATTAAAAACAAAGGCAGAAATAACTTTTTCAGTAATTTCTGAGAACCGAATTTGGGGAAATTGAATTTCATCTTAATTTGAAACTATTGCAATGATATTGAATAAATTCAAGATATTTGACGTATTTAATCATAAAGTAGTGCCTGGGTTTAAAAAAAAATTCTACTAAATGCCAGCAAAAATAAATTTTTGAGCTTTATTAATTGAAATTAAATTATATCTATAGTAGCTATTGGCGGAATAAAAGCTATTGGCGGAATAAAATATAATTAAGGGCGCAGGCCCTGCGCCCCTACAGGCTTTGCGATTTGCTGTGTGGATCTTACAAAGAGTCCATACTAGTATATAGCATTGTGGTGATAAATAGCATAAAAGTGATGTAAGTTATGAGCAGGGAACGGTTTCAGCTATCTGCATATCCTCAATTGCCCAGATCCGATAAGGAAAAATGCACCTATTTCAAGACATCATAAGCCAAAACCTGGGACTTTTTGACCGTTCCCTTGTCATAACGACAAATTTTAATGCTAAACTACTTAGGCGTGAACCATTAAATATTGTCCATTACCGTTGTATTCACCATCGCAACTTGCAAAATTAGCAACAAACCAAATTAAATAAAACCGCCAGATTCGGCGAAATTTGGCATAGTCAATCCCGTAGTCTAAATTTTTAACTATCGCTTGGGAATCATCAAAATTTTGCAGCCAAGCAGCAAAGGTTTTGGAGTAATTAGAACCATTAAGATACCATTGATTAATGGTTTTAAGGTCTTGATTGTGGCTAGGAATTGCATCATATTTCCAGAAACGTCCATGGGGAAAAATGTACTTGTGAGTAAAAATGCTGGAGATATTATTAGGGGTACGAACTGTGATAATGTGGATAAAAACCCGACCATTATCTTTCAAAAAAGATGCTAGCTTTTCAAAAGCTTTTGTTAAATTACCTACATGACAAAAAACACCAATTGAGAGAATTTTGTCAAATTTTGTGGCAAATTGGGCATCGTTCAAATCTCCTTCATAGAGATTAAAACGACCGCTACTCAGGTAACTTTCGGGATCTTGCATTTTCTGACGCATATATTCACATTGGTTGTGACTCAAGTTAATTCCTGTAAACTTGACATTGGGAAATTTGGCAAGAATATAATTTGCTACGCAACCCCAACCACAACCAAAATCTAAAATATTATCGCCATCTTTGATGTCTAATTTGTCAATTACATCATCAATCATTTGCATTTGTGATTGTTCGAGATTTGCTGCTCCTTTTTCCCACAATCCCATGCTGTATTTGGGATAAATTAGTTTTCCATCACCTAACATGGAATTTAGCATAGCTTGAGGTAAATCGTACTGAACCTCCATTAACTCCCTCGCACCTTCGGCAGTATGTTCTGTTTCTGTTAATACCCATTCGTAAGGTGCTAACAGAGATGGAAAATACTTAAAAAAGAGCGGCATCCCACTATCAAAAAGCGATCGCAACACAGCATCAGGTACTTCTAATCCGTTGATATAAGACTCTGCTATTGCCATTTGTCCAACGTTAACTATACTGACTGCAAGGCGGGTTGCTTTGTAGGCTATCGGACTTTTGGTATGTACGTTTCCCACGATGGGAAGATGGTTTTCAATGTTTTGTAAAATTGTTGATGAACTCATATTTCTATTGGGTTCTGAAGATGCCGCTATTCTATATCAATAAAACTATGCTGTAATAAGATTAAACAATAGATATTCCTTGAGATAGATTAGATATAGAACTCCAGTTTGATTTTTGATATCTTGCCTAATGTATGGCTGAGGTAAGGCTAAGTTATAACCATATTATTGTATTCTGTTCTAGAATAAGTTACGTCTTCACCTGGTAATATTCATCCGCTGAGATTTTCAGCACCTGGATGTGGATAATTCGATATACAATACAAACTACAAAAGGTAGCTACAATGAGTCTTCGCGCCCTACTTTTAGTAAATAGTAATTCTCGTCAAGGAGAAGAACGTTATCAAGAAGCGATAAATTGTTTAAATGACCTAGGGTTAGAAATAATTACAGAATCTACGGAACATCCAAATCAATTAGGTGATGTAATTCGGCGTTACCAACAAGAAATAGACTTGGTAATTGTGGGTGGTGGTGATGGTACACTTAACGCTGCTGTAGATGCGATAGTTGAGACTCAATTACCTTTGGGAATTTTGCCTTTGGGAACTGCTAATGATTTAGCAAGAACTGTGGGTATTCCTAATTCTATTCCTCAAGCTTGCCAAATTATTGCTAGTGGAAAGTTACGACGAATTGATTTAGGTTCAGTAAATGGGAAATATTTTTTTAATGTTGCTAGTCTGGGTTTGAGTGTAAAAATTACTCAACAATTAACTAAAGAAATTAAACGGCGTTGGGGTATATTTGCTTATGCTGCGATCGCATTCCAAGTAATCTGGAAATCTCGGCCTTTTAGGGCAGAGATTCGCATAAATGACGAATTAATACCTATTAAAACTGTGCAAATTGCTGTGGGTAATGGTCGCTATTATGGTGGTGGCATGGCTGTAGTTCACGATGCCGCCATAGATGACCAAAGACTCGATCTTTACAGTTTAGAAATTGATCATTGGTGGCAAATTCTCCCTTTGCTTCCAGCCATGCGTCAAGGACGACATATTCATTCGCCGAATGTCCGCGTTCTTGAAGGTCAGGAAATTACCGTATATACCAGAAAAACCCATTCTATTAATACTGATGGAGAAATCACAACCCAAACTCCCGCCGTGTTTCGGGTAATTCCTCAAGCGATCGCTGTTTTAGTCCCAGAATTACAATCTTAACGATGATTTTAGGTGGATTTTGGATCTCCTTCAAATGCGTACTGCTTTAGTAGTCCAGTTTGATGTCTGAATTTTGCTGTATCTTGATAATGATCACAAAAAAGCATCAGAATCATAGTTATGAATTTACGCTTTTCTCAAGAAATTAAATCCCTACTAGAACGCTTAAGTACACAACCCCTAACTTTAGGTGATATTCTCACAGAAACTTCCGAACGTGGTTTTAGCTTAGTAATCACATTATTAGTATTACCATTTTTATTTCCCATGCCTCCAGGGTTAAGCAGTCCTCTGGGCGGTGCTTGTTTATTATTATCATTGCAAATGGTTTTAGGTAGGCGATCGCCCTGGCTACCCAAAAAAATCGCTAACTATAAATTTCCCAACACTTTCGCCCAAATCATCTTACAAAATCTGCGTCGGGTAACTAGAGTAGTAGAAAAAATTGCCCGTCCCCGATTACAAAAAGTCGCTAATCATCCTTGGATTTGGCGATTTAATGGGCTGTGCATTTCTTGGTTAACAATATTATTAATTTCTCCCATTCCCTTTACCAATCCCATCCCCACCGTGGGAATTTTACTTTTGGCAGTTGCTACCATTGAATGTGATGGTTTGCTAATGTGTATTAGCTATATTGTTACCTTATTAATCACTTTACTATTTGGCTTTATTGGTTATGCTTTGTGGTTAGCCCCCAATTTGCTGCCGTCTATCTTTAAATAAAATTTTTGACATTCCTGATGAAAATTTGTTAAGATATAAATCCTAAAGAAAAAACCCTCAGCCATAAGCCAAGGGCAATTGTTTAATTAAGGTGCATCTACTATTTCAGTATCCATCTCTGGTCTTACTTTATCCGGATAATTTCGGTGAAGATTTTATTTTTTTGTGCTTTTGTTTTTAGAAGAAATATCTGGTGTTGCTAAATGAAAGTATGAATGTGTCTCACGCAGAGACGCAGAGGCGCAAAGAGTAAGAATTTGAGAAAGGGAATCTTTGATTTTCATACCGCTATTATCTAACACCGGGTATTTTATTGCAAAGAATTTATTCTGAATAAGTCCTTTTGAGGACAATAGATAATTGTCGTAATCTTTCACTAACCTCCAAATTAGATTCTTGTGATTTTAAATTATTCGGTATTTCCGCTAATAAAAGTGGATTTCCTTGTAACCATTCATTCATCGCTACCCCTGTCCAAGTCCCTTCTTTTTCTCGAAAACTATCAACTAAACCTTTGAGTTCTTGAATACAAAATGATTCAAAACCAGCAGCATCAAAAATTGCATAGCGTAAATATTCTTCAAAGGCATGAATATCATTTTCTACTTCAAATACTACAGCTTGTTCTGGTAGTATTAATTCACTAGCAATATCTATTTTTGTGGCGACTCCTGTTACTCCTAATACTTGTTGGCGAATTTCTGAATTAAAAAGCAAATCAGCACCATATTTTATATATCTTTTGAGAACACTATAAGCAGGTTCTTCTCCTGTGTAATAGTTATCAACAATTTCAATATCTACTCCCAAACTTTTGATGATTTTATTGCGAGTATCACTATTAACTGGTCCGCGAATTAATGCTTCTGCTACTGTCCGTGCAAAACGTAAAAATAATACACTTAAACTATTTTCTAATTTAGATAAAAAATAATCTTCTGAATTTTCAATTAACCTGGCTTTTACTTGACTACTTCCCCATAATAAACTTGTCATATATTCAACTAAGTTTAAGGCTTCATTTTGTAATTCTAAAGCCAATTCTCTAGCAATAGCAGCTAAAAGTTTACTAATATCATTATACAAATCTTCGCGCCAAGCATAGTTAGCTTTCATTCTGTCAAATTCAGGATTTGAGTTAGCCAGAAATATATTATCTTTCTTTTTAAATGTTTCCTCTCGTAGTTTCTGAATTTCTTTGTCAACTATTTCTAGATATCGTTCTCTAAATTTTTCTATTTGAGTTAAGGAATCAGGAGTTAAATTTTCTAAAGGTTTATTGACAACAGAAGCATCATAATATTTTTGTAAATCGGCTTTAATTATTAACCATTTTTGATTCCACCATTCTGCAAATAAAACTCGTCGGTTGTTTTCAGCTACTAATTTAGCTTCTTCTGGATTTTCTGGATGATTTTTACTAACTAAACGATAAATTTCTTCGGAAGTGCTGATAATTGTATTGAGAGATGCTTCACATCGTTTCTTTAAAATAGTGACTCTTTCAGTATTAATATAATTAAAGATTTTCTCTTTGATTTCAGGAATACCTGTAGCATATTTTTTGAGATTTTCTGCATCAGAAATACCAGTTAATCTCTGTAAATGAGATTGAATAATATTTGCATCTCCAATTTCTAATTTAGTTTGTTCTCCAGCTATATTATTTAAAATCAAATATGCACCAGCAGAACCAGCAACAATTCGATGATTAGGTAAGTTTGCCCGTTTTAACCAATCTTGAGAAGCTTCTTGAATGTGGGTTTTCATTGCTTCTGCACTACCTAATGAATCAATGCGACTTAAAAACACAAATAGCTTATCAGCAACGGTAACGTTTTTATCACCCTGTTCTGTAAATTTGATGATTTCTAATTCTTTTTCTCTGAGACTAGTAAAACGCTGTACTAATATCACTGCATCACAATCTGATAACATTTCTTGTGCTTCGTCAACGTGCTTTGCTAAACCTGAATCTAAACCGGGAACATCATAAAAAACAATTCCTTCAGCTTGTGCAAGTTTGTTTGTATAAAGTCTAGCTTCTAACACAGCATGAGCATATTTTTCATCTGCTACATATTTTTTTAAAGGTTCTCGAATATCCTCTAATCTAGTAAATGGAAATGTTCGATTTCCTTCTTTTCTCACTTGTTGTAAAGTAATTTCATTTGCACGAATAGTATTAATATCTTCTTGCGCGTTGGCTTTTTCTAGTTCTTTGAGTAAGTTGATAAATTCATCTTCTGTTTTTGCTTGTACTTCTAGTTTTTGTTCAGACTCATTTTGAACTGAGTAAATTTGTGTGGTGGTAAATGTACATCTTCCTCCCTTCGCTGGAAGTAAATCACATTCTAACCAAGCATTCACAAAGGTACTTTTTCCGGCTTTTTCTAACCCAACAACAGCAATCCGAAATTCACGTTTTTTAAGTCTTTCTAGTTGACGATGTGCCGGTTGTGCTTCTTGTAATAGGATTTGTTTTAATTTTTCGGGAACTTCTGCTTGAGGTAAGTTGGCTAAATTAACCGCGTGTCTTTGGATGTTTAAAGCGTCGGTTAGACGGGTTTCATAGTAGGAAGATGCTGTTTTCCAATCCATTTTGTAGATACTCCTTAAATGCGGTTAAATTTTTCTAAGCCTGATACAGATAGATATTTAAGACAAGCCAGTTGTGTAACTTTGCTTTCTCCATTAGTCGGTAAATTTCTCTTTAAAATATATGGAACTTTTTTTCCAATCATTTCTTGACCACCAACAATTTTAATTCTGACGTAAACTTCTCTTTGTTCACTTAAATTTGCAATATCTTCATTTGTCGTTTCTAGAACTTCCAAAATCTCATCTCTTTCTCCGGTTTCATCTGTACATAGAAAATATAAAGATTTATCTATGAGGTTTGTTATTGTGGCTTTATCAACTTTATCATTTATGCTTAAGTTTCCTATGACCGAAGCTGGGACAATAAGACATAAATCTACAATTTTAGCTACAGAATGTTTTTTTTGATGAGGAGGTACAAGTACTCGATTTGTTGATGAGTTTAGTTTCGGTTGATTCGTCTTTGTTTCTTGCAAATCTTCAACAACCTCTTGGATAAATTTACTGAAATGTTTTAAAGTAACATTAGCTAATTTTTTCATGTCCATTTTTCTATCACTCCATGAGTAGATTTTGTCTGTAATACTAAATTTTGAATTGAAAACTCTTTTTTTATATATCCAATCTAGAAAAATGTTCGGCTAGGTTTTGAGCTTTTTGTTGTATAGGTAGCCAGACATTTTTTTGTTTTTCATAGTCTAGAGTGATTTCTTGGTTAGCTCTATCCAGTCTTTCTTGATAACGATCAAGAATAAGATTCTGAATTTCATCTACCTTTTTTTTTAAACAATCAATTTGTTCTATTATCCAGCGTGCAACTTGATTTACTCTTTCTGAATCTGTCTCTTTCGCCTGATATACCCAACTTGTAAGTAAATCTTCTACACTAGGTAGTTTAGCATTATCGCTAGAGCGTGTTTCATATTTGGTTTCATAAATTGTTTTTTTCGCCAAAAATAATGTGTACCAAGTTCTTTTTTGTCTTGAAACCTGTATTGCTTCCTCCCAAGTTCCTTTTGTCATAGCAAATCCTGCTTTAAATTGAAAACTAAATGTAAGTTTACGCTCCACTCTATTAAGTGTAGACTCGGTAAATTTAATAGCTATATTAGGTGCTTTATCATTCGCTCCCTTTTCAATATAAGACAAGTGACAGCGAAACAATTCCGATACAGCCTCATAAATTCTATCTAATTCTTGAATAGAAATTTTATCTAATACATCTTTGATAACAAGGTTAAGATGGATAGCTAGTTCATTAAGTTCCTCATTAAGTTGTTTAAGTTTATTTTTTTCTGCATCTGTTCTGGCTTCTATTGTTTTACCTTCTTTGGCAACAATCGCTGTGTAACCTAAATTAACTAACCGATTTAAATTTCTTCCTAGTAGATTTACATTTAAAACATTTGCCCTTTTTAAATTTATACTGTCTAAGTCTATTCTTCCAGTTTCTAAAGATGTTGCTACTGCTTCCAATACTTGGGTTATTCCTTGTTTGAATTCATTTTCCCATGAATAAATTGGATGTAATTTGAATCCCAATTCCTTGTATGGTTCATCCTTCTGAAGCTCAAAAATTGTACTTCTCAGATAAGTGAGAACATCATCATTCACGGAAGCATCTTTTGGCTGTTTAGCTTGAACCTGGTTAACTTGTGTCTTTAATTTTTCAAAAGGCTCTTTTAACTTTATATCACTAATTTCTAAAAAACTTTTAAGTGCTGATCTAATTTGTGCTATATTTTCACATTCCTGTTGATAACGCTCCTCAGAACTATTAAGAACAGCATTTGTTGTTTGTGTTGCCCATTCTGTTATGGCATTTCCAGCAGCTATATTAAAACGTTCTATAATTTGTGGGATTACTAACTGCGGGAAATGTTTATTAATATGCTCCCTTAAATTTTCCTGAAATTCCTCAGCATAGGATTTCTCCCATAATGCGTCAGCAACTCTGTTTTTATCGTGTCTAGTCCATTTTTTTATGCCACCTGGCAAGTCTTCTAAGATATTTTCAATTAATCCATAAAAGTTGTTTCGTGCTTTTGTACAAGCATCTACACTGTAAATATCATCTTGATTTTGAATTTGCAAAGATAACAAAGCAGGCCATGTACTCAGTTTTACTACTTTTAAATTGTCAATATCTTCTGTGTATTCCTTTAATTGCTCAGTTAATTCATTTTTAATATCACGAATAGCTTTTTCAACAAAACGGGTTTCTGATTCTGGCCAGCTTCTATCTGCTCGAAAAACATCAATCCTATTCAGTGCAAAAAGCATCCGCGCAGGAGAACCACCTAAATCTTTTACCTGCTGTACTACCTCTTGCAATAAACTTTTTACCTTCTGAGAATCGGTTTCCGCACTGTTGTATGTAACTATGCACAAAGCCTCTTTACATTCTTTAATAACATTAGCATTACCTTGATCACCCACATAAGCTAAACCAGGTAAATCAAGTATTTTTACTCTTGTTCCTTTTGGTAATTGTAATTGAGATTCTTTTAACAGTCGGAAAGGGTAAGAAATTATAGATTGTGGACAGGCTAAATTTGGTTGTGTTTCTCTATTTTCGATATAACTTATCATCGCTTGATAAAGACGTTGATAAATTTTATCGTCACTAATTCCTCTCCATTCTCCACATTCCCATAACGCCCCCGGTGTTTCATGAATGATCAGAGATTTTTCTGTACTGTACTCAATTGTCACTGCTCCAGCACTCATTTCACTAACTGCAACAGGGACTATTTCTGCTCCACATAGTAAGTTAACTAAAGTGCTTTTACCACTACTTGTAGTCCCTGTTGTGGCTAGAGTAAGAGTAGGATTTTGTAATTCGTAAATTAGCTGAGTTAAAGCCTTTTCTAAGTTGTTGGATAGTTCTTGTATTTCCGGCTGATAACTCTCTGGTAGGTGCTGAGATATTTCCGTGTGAAAGTTATCCCAATATTGAGCCAGTAGCTTGGCTTTAAACTCGATTTCTTCAAATACCTTGTATACACTACTCATATTCTTTGTCTTTATATAAACTTTTGTGAGTCTTCCGCACCTGTTGTGACAAATCTGATTGTACAGGTATAAAAAACAAAATGCAAATAACGGAAAAACTTATTTTATTTAAGTAAAAGATGTTTCAAAAGTATTGAGTAAATACAATGAACTATACAGCAAGCTTTGCAAGGCTTAACTACCATGCTACACGTCAATTTAGTACAAGAATCCGTAATACACCAAGAGTATAACTAACACCATGCTATAGCGGTATGCACTGGAGTTAAGATCCAGTCACCAAATCGTAAAACCTGTAGGGGCGCAGGGCCTGCGCCCTATATTTTATTGCATCAAGCGCGATAAGTATGTATATTTCAAAAATCAAATATTAGTTCTATAGTAGAAAATAGCGTTATATAAATTATTCATTTTCATTAACTTGTGTAAAATTTACCTGTTCATATAAGTCACTCAAAGCAATCTGAAAATCTATTGTTTCCAATGTCAAAATATCCAATTCAGACTGCAATTCTGTGAATATCCATTTGCTATCGTCGGTTTTCACATATTGCATAACATGATATTGATATTGATTAATTAAAATATATTCTTTAAATTCAGGGATAGAACGATAGTACATAAATTTATCACTTTGATCATAATTGCTAGTAGATTTAGATAAAACTTCAGCAATTAATAAAGGATTCATTACAGTAGTTGTATTTGCACCTGTGTAAATAGGTTCTCCTTGAATTACCATGATATCAGGGTATGTATGTTGACGATAACGCGGTATCCACAAACGCACATCACCAATATACACATCATAATTTTGCTTCTTTAACCCAAATTTCAGATAAGCAGCGAAATTCAGGGCGATTTTATTATGATTTGTTGTTCCTCCAGTCATGGGAATAATTTCTCCGTCTCGGTATTCGCTTTTATATTCTGCGTTCTCTTCTAATTCTAAATATTCTTCTGGAGTGTAATACCGTGTTTGTGTTTGCATAATATCAACAGAGAGTTAATTATTGTGATATTAGTAATACTCTATTATAGCATTTCCTAGTCTGCTGAGGTACAAATTTATCTGCGTTTATCTGCGTCCATCCTCTTCTATCTGCGGTTAATTCTTTTTTCGATGTAGCTCACTTGGATGAGAACCGCTATATACACTAATGTTATAATTTCTCCTCCCTCTGTGTTCTCTGTGGCTGGAGTGGTTCGTTTATTTAAATAAATTATTTCTTGAAAATCCTAGATTAACTTTTTCCATAAAAAAAGGTGAGCTTTTCAGCCCACCCCAAAAAATCAGAGAATATCCTGCAATAATTAACCTAACAAAGCCTTAGCTTTAGCTAAAACATTATCAACAGTGAAGCCAAACTTCTCCAAACAAATACCACCAGGAGCAGAAGCACCAAAAGTATCAATACTTACAGTGTCGCCTTCGCTACCGATATATTTGTGCCAGCCGAAACTACTAGCAGCTTCTACAGATAGACGCTTAGTAACAGCTTTTGGTAGAACAGATTCTTTGTAAGCTGCATCTTGTGTATCAAACAAAGTAGAAGAAGGCATAGAAACAACACGAACTTTCTTACCGACCGCAGTTAATTTTTCCGCTGCACTCACACAAAGGCTTAATTCTGAACCAGTACCAATTAAGATAATATCTGGTGTACCTTGGCAATCAACAATTGTATATGCACCCTTAGCGACACCTGCAATGGATGTACCTGCTAAGTTAGGAACGTTTTGACGAGTGAACGCCAATAAAGTAGAAGCTTTTGCTTTAGACTTCTCAATTGCGACTTTGTAACCACCAGAGGTTTCATTTCCGTCAGCGGGACGAATTACGGTTAAGTCAGGAATAGCCCGCAAAGAAGCAAGGGTTTCAATGGGTTGGTGTGTAGGACCATCTTCACCTTGGCCAATGGAGTCGTGAGTCATAACCCAAATTGAACCAGCTTCAGAAAGAGCAGCCAAACGAATAGCAGCCCGCATATAATCGGTGAAGATCAGGAAGGTTGCACCGTAGGGAATTAAACCTGAGTTATGCAACGCCATACCGTTACAGATTGCACCCATTGCGTGTTCGCGCACACCAAAGTGAATGTTGCGGTTGGCAAAATGTCCTTTTTGGAAGTCCCCAGCCCCTTTGAGTTCGGTGAGGTTGGAGTGGGTTAAGTCAGCAGAACCACCAATTAATTCAGGTAAAACAGCCCCTAGTTTGTTGAGGCAATTTTCTGAATGTTTGCGGGTAGGTAATGCTTTATCTTCAGTTGTGTAGCTAGGTAATACTTTATCCCAACCGTCTGGTAATTTGCCTGTAATGAAACGTTCAAATTCCGCCGCTTCTTGGGGGTATTTAGCTTTGTAACCAGCGTAAACTGTGTTCCAATCAGATTCGTAACCTGCACCACGTTCTACCGCTTTGCGAGCATGATTAAGAGCAACTTCAGGAACTACAAAAGCATCATATTCCCAACCTAAATTTTTGCGGGTAGCGATTGTTTCCTCTGGACCCAAGGCTGCACCGTGAATACCAGCGGTATCTTGTTTGTTGGGAGAACCATAACCAATTGTGGTTGTCACTTTAATCATGGTGGGTTTGTCGGTGACAGCTTTTGCAGCTTCAATAGCTTTGGCAATTCCGGCTAAATCGGTGTTACCGTCTTTAACGTGGAGAACGTGCCAACCGTAAGATTCAAACCGCTTAGAAACATCTTCAGTAAAGGCTACATCGGTAGAACCATCAATGGAGATGTGGTTATCGTCATAAAGAGCAATTAGTTTACCTAATCCCCAGTGTCCAGCGATGGAAGCGGCTTCACCAGAAATCCCTTCCATGTTGCAACCATCACCAAGAATCACATAAGTGTAGTGATCAACAATTTTGGCATCGGGTTTGTTAAACTTAGCAGCTAGGTGTGCTTCTGCTACGGCTAAACCTACTGCATTAGCAATTCCTTGTCCTAAAGGTCCAGTTGTGACTTCTACACCGGGGGTAACAAAGTTTTCAGGGTGGCCTGGGGTCTTAGACCCCCATTGACGGAATTGCTTGATGTCGTCTATGGTAACGCTATCGTAACCGGTCAAGTACAGTAAGGCATACTGCAACATTGAACCATGACCAGCAGACAAAACAAAGCGATCGCGGTTGAACCACTGAGGATTTTTCGGGTTATAGCGCATGAAGCTATCCCAAAGGACAAAAGCCATGGGAGCCGCGCCCATCGGTAGTCCTGGGTGTCCTGATTTAGATTTTTCTATGGCATCTACAGCCAAAAAGCGGATTGAATTAATACAAAGTTCTTGGATGGATTGGGTTGCAACAGCCATAATTTCTTATTGTTAACGACGGGTTAGGACTCTTTTTAGCTTTTTCTGGCTGGGGTCAATATAAAGTGATCCCACTTTTCTCATCATCTCATTCCCAATTGTCAATGGACAAGTGGGATCTTCTGAGTTTTTGGTGATAAATAAAGCCAATATTTTGGTCATGCTGTTCGCCAAGTGTGGCATAAGCCATATTAACGGTTCAGCAAAGAATGATCTCTATCATACTTGTCACAGGTTCACTTCTAAAAAGCTATCCAGGAGCAAAATTACAGCAGGAGTCACCGAGTCAGGAGGAAGAACAAAGAAGGAACAAGGAAGAGGGAAGAAGAAACTTTTGCCTTTTGCCCCTGCTTCCTGCCTTAAAAGCGATAGGATATTTTTTATTTGCAAGTTATTAGGGCGTAAATTTCTTGAAGGCTAGGGTAACATTATGACCACCAAAGCCAAAGGAATTAGATAGGGCTACTTCGACTACTTGAGCGCGGCTGCTGTGGGGGACATAATCTAGATCACATTCTGGATCAAGATTTTCAATGTTGATAGTGGGGGGAATTTTATCATGAGCGATCGCTAAAATAGTCGCTACGGCTTCAATCCCACCAGAACCGCCTAACAGGTGTCCTGTCATGGATTTAGTAGAACTAACAGCTACTTTATATGCATGATCTCCCAAAGCTTTTTTAATCGCGGCAGTTTCATTCACATCATTAGCTGGTGTACTAGTTCCATGAGCATTGATGTAACTAACCATTTCTGGTCTTAGCATCCCATCTTTCAAAGCTAATTCAATCGCTCTTGCTGCACCCAAACCACCAGGAACAGGGGCTGTCATGTGATAAGCATCACAGGTCATCCCGTAACCCACCATTTCCCCATAAATCCTTGCACCACGATTGAGAGCGTGTTCTAATTCTTCGAGAATTAAAATTCCTGCTCCTTCACCCATGACAAAACCATCGCGATCGCGGTCAAAAGGACGACAAGCATGGGCTGGATCATCATTGCGGAAAGATAGAGCGCGAGCAGCCGCAAACCCTGCCACTGATAAGGGTGTAACCGCGGCTTCACAACCGCCGCAAATCATCGCTTTGGCATATCCACCTTGAATTTGACGAAAAGCATCGCCGATAGAATTAGAACCAGCAGCACAGGCTGTTACCGAACAGGAATTAGGACCTTTTGCACCAGTATGAATTGCTGTTAATCCTGCTGC
>JANMGZ010000518.1:0-3011 GCA_031374905.1 Dolichospermum sp. OTE_70_metabat_362_sub | reverse complement strand
GGTTGACTCCCGAATTCAAAACAAACTTGTTAAAAATAAATTTATCCGGAGAACCGTTATGTACTGGAGAACATTTAATTGGTAGATGCACCCTGATAACTAAACTCCCCTAGCTGGCTAACTTCCACTGGGGGTTTTTTCTGAATAACAGAAACTCAACCTACCCTATCATCAAAATAAGTCTCTGGCAATATCCTTACTCAACAAGTTTTTAGTCACTTTGGCTATTTACAGCCACAGATTGTAATATTAAGTTACAGAATGGCAAATTTTGCTGTTTATTTGTGCAGTTAGACTACAAAATACAAGTGGTATAATGTGACGTAAATATGCCTACTATTTACAATATCTCAGCTTCCTAGACTTTTAGTTGAGTAAATCTGACAAATTCCTCTCAATCACTTTCATTTCATTGTGATCCTTTTGTCCAACTCCAGAATGATCACTACGATAGATAATAGCACTTTTAATTATTTCTTTATAATATTTGGCACTAATATTTTAAGTCATAAACCTTATACAGCAAGGAGTTGAGCCTACAAAAAAAGATTTAGTCTAAACTCCAATTTCTAGTTTGAGCTATGTAATTTGTAAACTGGGTCCTTCTGGGTCATTTGGTCAGTCCTTAGTCTAAACTCCAGTTAATTAGCTGCAAATTTTTTAAATTTTTATCACCCTTTCGGTAAAATGTTCTTCACAGAGAGCAATTTAGTCCAAAGGAATCTGGGGAATTATGGCGCGTTTAGCCCTGCTGAGTGTATCTAATAAAACTGGTATTATTGATTTAGCTCATAGCTTAGTAGAAGAATTTGGCTTTGATATCATCAGCAGCGGGGGAACAGCCAAAACCCTGAAAGATGCAGGAATACCAGTTACTAAGGTTTCTGATTATACAGGTTCACCGGAAATTTTAGGCGGTCGGGTAAAAACTCTTCATCCCCGCATTCATGGTGGTATTTTAGCACGGCGAGATGTGGCGCAAGATGTCACGGATTTGGAAAATAACCAAATTCGGCCAATTGATTTGGTGGTAGTTAATCTTTATCCTTTTGCGGAAACTATTGCGAAACCAGGTGTTACCTTAGCTGACGCAGTTGAACAAATTGATATTGGTGGACCGGCAATGTTAAGGGCTTCGTCAAAAAATTACGCCCATTTGACTGTACTATGTGATCCTGCCCAATATGGTGAGTATTTACAAGAATTGCGCCAAAATGCGGAAGCATCTTTAGAGTTTCGCCAAAAATGCGCGTTAAAAGGATTTTTGCATACTGCTAGTTATGATCATGCCATCGCTGCCTATTTAGCTGGGACACAAACCGAAGAATTTACTATTTCCGGTACACAACTCCAATCTTTACGTTATGGTGAAAATCCTCACCAACCCGCAGCATGGTATCAAACAGGAAGTGAAGCCACAGGTTGGGCAGCCGCGACTAAGTTGCAAGGTAAGGAACTCAGTTACAATAATTTGGTAGATTTGGAAGCTGCACGGCAAATAATTGCTGAATTTACAGCCAGTCCGGCAGCGACAATTATCAAACATACTAATCCCTGTGGAACTGCGGAAGCAGATACAATTTTTGCTGCTTATCAAAAAGCCTTTAATGCTGATTCTACATCGGCTTTTGGCGGAATTGTGGCATTAAACCGTTTTATTGATGCAGCTACAGCGATGGAATTAACAAAGACATTTTTAGAGTGCGTGGTTGCTCCTGGTTGTGATCATGAAGCCCAAGAAATTTTAACTAAAAAAGGTAATGTTAGAGTTTTAATTTTACCAGATTTGCTGACTGGTCCGAAAGAAACTGTGAAAGCAGTAGCCGGTGGGTTTTTAGTCCAATCTGCTGATGATATCATTGCCGATCATACTCAATGGCAAGTTGTCACCGAACGTCAACCCACTCCCAGCGAGTTAGCAGAGTTACTGTTTGCGTGGAAAGTTTGCAAACACGTCAAATCCAATGCTATTGTGATTGCGAGCGATCGCACTACACTAGCCGTAGGTGCTGGACAAATGAACCGTGTCGGTTCAACTAAAATTGCTATCGAACAAGCGGGAGAAAAAGCTAAAGGAGCATTCCTAGCTAGTGACGGCTTCTTTCCCTTCGATGATACCGTTAGAGCAGCCGCAGCAGCCGGCATTACGGCTATTGTCCAACCCGGAGGCAGTCTCAAGGATAAAGACTCTATCAAAGCCGCTAATGAATTGGGTTTATTAATGGTTATGACTGGTGTAAGGCACTTTTTACATTAGGAAATTGGGAATTGGTTAAAAACTTTCTCCTCTTAACCAGTCCCCAGCCACTTTTCAACCAATTTCCAAAATTGTTGTTTAAACTACTTGCCAAATAATTGGAATAGTGATAAATTATATTTGTGTGTGAGGAGCAAGTTTAAAAAACGTCTGGGGTGGAAACACGGCAACACTCCCAGGCGTTTTTTAATGGGAATAAAAGTTTTCGGTGCTGCATATTTGCAAGCTAAATTAGTTAAATACAGGTATTTTATCTAACAGAATTCAGGAGTCAGGAGTCAGGAGTCAGAATGAATTCTGTGCGAGTGGCGGATGAATAACCGGCGTTTTTGCAACCTCACCAAATCTATGATTTGGTGGTCTTTAATCAGTCGCAGGTCTGTAGCTTGCTTCCCGCAGGGGTATCCTCGACTGATTGCTACTGACTCGGTGGCTACTGACTCCTGACTCCTTCTTCAATATATTCTAAAATAAGTTTAGATTTATATGTCTTTAATGTAACAAGTAGCTACTGCTTGTTATTTTGTGATTGGGTTGAGAAAGCAATTTTTCAGGGATAAATAGGGTTGATAACTTGATTTAAAATTGATTACTGAATTTTACCAGGATAAAATAAAATAAATGTAACTTATAATACTCTTTTGGTTCATCTATACGCGTTTATTACTATTTTTCATTGTCTTATGGATGATTGATATGGGAATGAGAATAAATACTTACCGGATATCAAGCACTTCTATATACTTTGCAGCAA
>JANMGZ010000494.1:0-6702 GCA_031374905.1 Dolichospermum sp. OTE_70_metabat_362_sub | reverse complement strand
CCGAAAACCAGTAAAAGCCAGCAATAACGATTATTATCAGCGTTATGACACCAGCGACAAGGGAACCAAGTTTAATATTTTTTGTTGAGTCTTGACTGTTCACATTAGTTATATTTTCTAACTTTTCTGGCAACATGAATAGTATAGGATTTTTTAGAAAAACTGCATGACAGATACATCATTTGATCAACCTTTTTCCTTAATCAGCGTCGAAGAACTAGGAAAACGTCTTTCCAGCAACGAAGAAACGCTTCAACTAATAGATGTACGCGAACCCCAGGAACTTGCCATATCACGGGTAGACGGGTTCGTCAATCTGCCTTTAAGTGAATATGAGCAATGGAGTGAACAAATATCTACCCGCTTCGATCCCCATAAGGAAACTCTCGTTCTCTGTCATCATGGTATGCGTTCTGCTCAAATGTGTCAGTGGTTAGTAACTCAAGGATTTACAAATGTTAAAAACATTACGGGAGGTATTTCTGCTTACTCCATTTTAGTTGATCCTTCAGTTCCGCAATATTAGGACATAGCAGGGGGCGGATAAACTTGCCCCCAAAGCCCAGATTGATGGGGTTTAGCTCTTTCTCAAAGATTGCTTTCACCGCAGGAATTGTCAGTTAGCGATCGCTAATTACGGAAAAAACATCAGCTATTATGCCAGGAACGAGACTTGAACTCGTGACACGAGGATTTTCAGTCCTCTGCTCTACCAACTGAGCTATCCCGGCGCGGGGCTTTTCTTCACCACCGTTACTAAATTTAGCACAGTAAAAAAGATAAGTCAAGGGGTTTATCCAAAAATAATTTTAAGTTGCCCTCATTGTCAACTTTACCCAGCTAAACACAATTACAAATATCAAAAACTGCACAAAAACAATACTCGGTCCAGAAGCTAGGTTAAATAAACCAGAAACCATCATTCCCACAATACTACTGCTACAGCCAACAACTACTGATAGAATCAGGAAGCGGCTAAAATGATGACTCATAAGTTTAGCTGTCGCAGCCGGAATCACTAAAAACGCATTTACCAATAAAACACCAATAGCCTTAATTGCTACAGCTACGGCAAGGGAAAGCAAAACAACAAATCCATAACGGTATAATTGTACAGGTACACCTTGTACTTGAGCAACATCAGAATTAAGAGTTAATAAAATCTGTTGTGGTAGAGTTGATAATAAAAAAACGCTGCTACTTACAAGTATCAACAGAGTCAAAATTAAATCAGTGTTATCTATCGCCAAAATATCGCCAAACAGCACACCCATTAAATTACCGCGATATCCTTGAATAAAACTGGTGAGAATCACCCCAATTGCTAATGCTCCAGATAGCACTATACTGAGAACGCTATCACTAGCCAAATCAGTCTTGTCAATTAAATAAAGAACAACAACCCCAAAAATTAAAGTAAAAGGCAATAACATCCAAGTAGGATTAGTATTGAGTAACACGCCTAACGCCACACCTACCAGGGCTGCATGACCAACCGCATGACTAAAAAAAGACAATTGCCGCAAAGTCACAAAACTACCCAATAACCCGCCCAAAATACCCATTAATACAGCACCCATAATGGCACGCTGCATAAAGGGAAATTGCAATAAATTCAGCAAATCATCATAATTAATGGTCATAAAGGAGGAGTCTGAAGAAGGAAGAAAAAGTTGATTTATTTCATCCATTGTCAATTGTCAATTATCAATTATCAATTGCTTAATGATGATGTTCATAGCGACTAAAACCAGGCCCATAAGTAGCTAAAAGATTTTGTGGTGAAAGAGCTATCTCCGGTTTACCAGAACAGACAAGAGTTTGATTTAAACAGATGACGCGATCGCAATGACGGCTTACCATATCAATATCATGAGAAACTTGCAATACAGTCCAATTCTCTTCTCTTTTTAATTCATTTAATAAAGCATAAAAATCCGTTGTTCCTTGCACATCAACCCCAGCAAAAGCTTCATCCAATACTAACAATTTTCGTGGTTTTACCAAACAATAAGCTAATAATACCCGTTTGAGTTGACCACCGCTAAGAGTCCCAATAGCCTGATTTCGTAAGCGATAAGCATCGGTACGGTGTAAAGCTGCGGTAACTGCTTCTGAGGTTTCCCGTTTTTGTTGCCAAAATTTAGAGAAAAATGAATGTTTTTTATCACCTATTCCTAAAGCCACTAATTCACTAACTGAAATCGGAAAAGTGCGATCAAAAATAAAGTTTTGTGGCATATATCCCAAGTGATTACGCAAATTTCCTAATTTGGAAATTGGGCGACCAAAAACTTCAATTGTTCCCGCATTTCGAGGAATTAAATCTAAAATAGCTTTGATTAACGTACTTTTCCCAGCCCCATTCGGACCTACTATGGCTGTATCTGTTCCTGCTAACAATTCAAAGGAAACATCTCTTACCGCTAGATAGGTATTTTGGTAAACTGTTAACCCGGAAATTTTTAATATTGGTAATGTAAATTCTGCTTGTTCGTCATTCATGGAAGTTAGGATTTGAGATGCCAATAATTTATAGTGATATATAGCAATCTGATTTGATTTAGGTAGATGTTTAGTTAAACGGGCGGTTAGAAACCGCGTCTACACAGGCAAAACCCACCTGCGTGGGTTGCAAATCCTTGATTTTTCGTTAGTCCGCGCAGGTGGACTATCCCTACGGGACGCTACGCGAACGTTTGTGTAGCCGTGAATTCCATTCTCCGGGGATTAAGTTGACACCATTAAGCACTGCTAAACCCTCATCACTTGCATCCAGAGGATAAACTCTCCAAATTAGCCTTCATGGCCTTAAAATAATACTCTGGATTGGTATCACCAGTTTCTAAAGAATCCAAAGTCCGCACAGTTAACCCCAAATCTTGAGAAATACTTGTCAGTAATTTATTATCTAACCCTGGTTCGCTAAATAAGGCTTTAACTTTGTATTTTTTCACTGTATTTATCACCTTTTGCACATCTGTTGGGGAAAGTTGTTTTTCAGGAATTTCTACCACTGCTAATTGTTTAATGTTATAACGTTTGGCAAGATAGGGAAAAGCATCATGAAAGGTGATAAAGGTGCAGTTTGGTGTTTGTTTAATCGTCTGTTGGAATTGATTATTTAAACTATCTAATTTCTGGATATATGCCGCTGCATTGGTTTGATAATTGGCTTTATTTGCTGGATCTGCGATAATTAAACCATCTCGAATATTGATGATTTGCTGTTTTGCTAAAACCGGATCTAACCAAACATGAGGATTTCCTGATTGATGATCATGATCATGTTCTCCTGTTGCTGTTTTATCTATTGGGGAAATTTTATTAATAGCTTGAATACCTTTACTAGCATCAATTTCTGTTAATTGAGGATTCTCCGCATTTTTAATTGTATCTGTCAAAAATTCCTCTAAGGCTAAACCATTTTTGACTAATATCTTTGCTGTAGCGATCGCTTTTACGTTAGTCGGTGTCCCTTGATATTCGTGTATTTCCGTACCAGGCTTAACTAACATCTCTATATCTGCTACATCTCCAGCTACCGCTTTAGTAAACAAATAAACTGGTAAAAATGTGGTAACTACTTTAGTTTTCGGTGATTTTTGGGCTGGTGTTTGTTCTGCTTTTACATCTTTATTAGTGTTAGTATTATTACATCCACAAACTGCTGACAATATAATTAAGGTAATCAGAGGTAAAAAATTTCTGGTTTTTCTATCTGTTTTAATTTCTCTGGGACTATTCACGGTTTCTGGTTGACTATGAAACTTAATTGTGATTATATTACCATAATGAGATTCATTCTCATACAAATAATCAAAGACTACTATTGTATCTAGATTTACAAACTATTTTGGGATTTCAGGTAATACTGCCGTATATTAAGATTTTTCCAAGTCATAAAGATTTCTTAACTATTCTTTGTTAAAAAATCTACTTAACTGGTAGAATATTGAGAACTATTCTTAATAGCTATACAGTTTTAGATTGAGTATAGCATGATCAACTTCAACAATGGGTGTGAGGAAAAGTGCAAAAATTTTGGACGTATTTGATTACCAGTTCCAGCGTTATCGGTTCCATGCTATCTATGACTTCTGGTGCATGGGCAGAAACAGTACCAGCAAATAATTCAGAACCACAAGTTAATAATAATAGTCAAGAAGAGGTAATATCACAAGTTACCTCCGTATCCCAGTTATCCGATGTTCAACCTAATGATTGGGCATTTCAGGCTTTGCAATCATTAGTAGAACGCTATGGATGTATTGCAGGTTATCCCAATGGTACTTATCGGGGTAATCGGGCATTATCACGATACGAGTTTGCAGCCGGTTTGAATGCTTGTTTAGATCGAGTCAATGAATTAATTGCTACTGCTACTGCTGATCTGACGACAAAACAAGATTTAGCAACAATCCAAAAATTGCAAGAGGAATTTTCTGCTGAATTAGTTACCTTACGGGGGCGTGTAGGTGTATTAGAAGCCAAAGCCGCTGAATTAGAAGCTAATCAATTTTCTACAACTACGAAGCTACAAGGGCAAGTTGTGACAGTTGTTAGTGATGTTTTAACAAACAAACAAGTCAATGGTGCGGATATTGCTGGTAAAAACACTACTTTAGGTTCAAGGGCGCGGATTGAATTAGTAAGTAGTTTTACAGGCAAAGACACACTGTTTACCAGAATCGAGGCTAATAATATTAACAACACGGATATTAACACCACAGAAGGCAACTTATTTTTTGCCAATCCTATTGGTGTTAGTGGTACTACCAGTGCTTCCATAAATGCCTTGTACTATGCTTTTCCCTTGGGCAAAAATACCCAAGTCAAACTAATTGCTAATGCTGGTGCAGCGGACGATGTTACAAGTACAGTCAATCTGTTTGATGGTGATGGTGCTTTTGGGGCTGTGTCTACTTTTGGCACAAGAAACCCGATTTATGGACAATTAGGTGATAAGGGTATAGCAGTTAATCATCAGTTTGGCGATAAAATAGCCCTCAGTTTAGGCTATTTAAGTAGTACAGCTAATGACCCTACCCCTGGAAGTGGCTTATTTAATGGGAATTATGGTGCTTTAGCGCAGTTAACTGTCAAGCCAAGCGATCGCATTTCTCTTGGTTTAACTTATATCAATTCCTACAATCAACCATTACTCACTGGTAGTAATAACGCAACATCTGATATCAGTTTTTAGAAAACTTCACAAACAAGATAATCCAAATTTCTGACATTAACACAATACTCAATATCCTAAAAACGATGAGATAGTTCTTTATTTGGAAGTCTCTTCAGTTTCCCAGTAGGTTATAGCGGTATGCAGTCAGCAAATCGTAAAGCCTGTAGGGGCGCAGGGCCTGCGCCCTCTATTCTATTGCATCAAGCGTGATAACCGCTATAGTGTTAAAAATTGTCTTTATGACAAGGAAACGGGGAACGGGATATTTTCTGTCCCCTGTCCCCTTTTTTGTAATACTCAGAAATAATTCTTTGGTAAATTAGCAGCTATCTCGTAGGATAGATAAATGTTGAGGTGCAATTGCACGTAAATATAAATAACCACCTGTGGCTAATCAAGAACATACTACCTCGTCGGCAGTCACTCATGGGGAAAACCCCCAAAGACCCGCTGTCTCCCAATCTCTAGCGCGAACCCCTTTATATGAAATGGGTGTAGAACTGAAAGCCAGATTTACCAGCTTTGGGGGCTGGGAAATGCCTATCCAATATAGCAGTATCACCCAAGAACATCATGCCGTTAGAAATACTGCGGGGATGTTCGATATTTCTCACATGGGCAAATTTACCCTCCAAGGTAAAAATCTGATTTCTCAACTGGAGTATTTAGTTCCTTCCGATTTAAGTCGCTTACAACCTGGACAGGCACAATATACCGTATTATTAAACCACCAGGGCGGAATTATTGACGACATCATTATTTACTACCAAGGTACAGACAGCACTGGTAAACAAAAGTTAGTCATCATTGTTAACGCCTCAACTACTGATAAAGACAAAAAATGGCTATTAGCACATCTTGATCCTGATGTAGTTCAATTTCAAGACCTTTCTCAGGATAAAATTTTAATTGCCGTTCAAGGACCAACCGCAACTAGTCATCTACAATCTTTAGTTACCTCAAACTTATCACCAATCAAGGCTTTTGGGCATTTAGAAACAACCATTTTCGGGAAGCACGCATTCCTCGCCCGCACAGGTTACACTGGCGAAGATGGTTTTGAGGTGATGGTAGATTCATCAGTGGGTACAGACTTGTGGCAAAGTTTATACAATGTTGGTGTCATCCCTTGTGGACTTGGTTGTAGAGATACTCTGCGTTTAGAAGCAGCAATGGCACTTTACGGACAAGATATTGACGATACCACCACACCTTTAGAGGCTGGTTTAGGTTGGTTAGTACATTTAGATACCAAAGGTGATTTTATTGGCCGGGAAGTTCTAACACAGCAAAAAGCCCAAGGAGTATCCCGTAAACTAGTGGGTTTACAAACACAAGGACGGAATATTGCCCGTCACGGCTACCCCGTATTATCATCAGATAAAGCCGTTGGAGAAATAACAAGTGGTACTCTCTCACTTACACTTGGTTATCCCATAGCCTTAGCTTATGTTCCAGCACAGTTAGCAACCCTCAAACAGCAGTTAGAAGTGGAAATTCGCGGCAAAGCATAC
>JANMGZ010000473.1:0-11581 GCA_031374905.1 Dolichospermum sp. OTE_70_metabat_362_sub | reverse complement strand
GAAGTCACCGTTGAAATCGCCAAGAGTAGAAGTCCAGGAAGCATCTTGAGCTTGGAGATCATACTTGGTGGCTTGACTACCATCCATAAACCAAGCGGTATTTGCGCCTGTGGTGCGATTGCGCCAGAAGATATCACTCTTACCATTGCCATCAAAATCAACAATGGTTGCACTCAATCCTGGAGTTGTAGTTTCTAGAACATTTGCACTAACTACTTTTGTGCCATCCATCTGCCAAATAGCATTTTCACCTGTAGTGGCATTATTCCAGAAAATATCAGTTTTGCGATCGCCATTAAAATCACCAATACCAGCAGTAAAACCTGGATCAACTCGATCTAAAGTCAAGTAATTAGCAACTTTTGCGCCATCCATTAGCACAATTACATTATCACCAGTTGCCTTATTGCGTAATAAGAAATCAGTCTTATTATCGCTATTAAAATCAGCAGTTTTATATTCCCAGGTATTTAAGTCATATTTACCTAAAGAAGCCTGTTCTAAAACTTGTGTTCCATTCATCAAGCGAACTAAAATTTCACCAGTTTGAGCATTTACCCAAAGTTTATCTGTTTTACCATCACCATTAAAATCAGGAACAATGGCGGCACTGGTTAAATAAGGATTAGGATTGGGGTTAACGCTGCCAACTGGTAATGTTGGTAATGGATTTGTGGGGACTAATGGATCTTCTTGTGCTGTAATGGAAGAACTTCTAGCGCTAAAAGATGGAGCATTTAAATCTGTGCTTAGTGCTGATGCTTGCTCGATTTTATTTTGAGCTTGTAAACCGTAATTGCTTGTATCTAAAGATAATTGATTAGGCATGATGTGTTTTTATGAATCATTAATATCTATTTTTAATTTGATTTATATGAAGATTCTGTAAACAACAAACATTTGGTTAATTATTTTTATGGAATGTCATTATTTATAAACATTTCCATAATGTTCATAAACACTAATATTTACAATTAAAAGTAATATCTAAACAATCAAAAAATATTTTATTTTCTGTTTATCAATGTCATTATTTAAAGATAAAATTCTGTTTCCTTGACATTCTTATCTATAGAAGTCTTCATGGATTGTCAAGGAAATTAAAAATTGGCTAAAATAACCTAAGTTAGCAATTTTCCTGACAACATTTCTCTGTAGTCTATAATTGTTATAGCCAAAAACAACACTATCAATAAATTAGCTATGCAAACAGAATATCGGCAACGTCGTGAGCAGTTAATGGCGAAAATAGGCAGCAGTACAGCGATTTTCAGAAGTGCGCCAACAGCAGTAATGCACAACGATGTCGAGTATATTTATCGTCAAGATAGTGATTTCTTTTACTTAACTGGCTTTAATGAAGCACAAGCAGTAGCAGTATTAGCACCTCATCACGCAGAACATCGGTTTATATTATTTGTGCAACCCAAAGACCGAGAAAAGGAAGTTTGGAGTGGTTATCGTTGTGGAATAGACGCAGCCAAAGAGTTTTATGGTGCAGATGTAGCTTATCCCATTGCGGAGTTAGATGAGAAGTTACCCCAATATTTAGAAAAAGCCGATTGTATATATTATCATTTAGGACGCGATCGCAATTTCAACGACAAAATTCTCCAACATTACCAAAGTTTACTCCGAACCTATCCCAAACGCGGTACAGGACCAACATCCATTACCGACCCTGGTATTGTCCTCAACAATATGAGGCTATATAAAAGCCAAACAGAATTAGACTTAATGCGTCAAGCCGTAGCAATTGCTGTAGAAGCTCATAATCATGCTTTACAAACCACCGCACCAGGACGTTATGAATATGAAATCCAAGCCGAAATAGAACATATTTTCCGGTTACGGGGGGGAATGGGGCCAGCTTATCCTTCCATAGTCGCATCAGGGACAAATGCTTGCGTACTGCATTACATCGAAAACAACTGTCAAATGCAAGCAAATGATTTACTCTTGATTGATGCTGGTTGCGCTTATGGTTATTACAATTCTGATATTACTCGGACGTTTCCCATTAGTGGTAAATTCACACCAGAACAAAAAGCATTATATGAAATTGTCTTAGCAGCACAAAAACAAGCAATAGCAGAAGTAAAACCGGGTAATTCCTTCCATGCACCTCATAATGCAGCCGTGCGGATATTAACAGAAGGATTAGTCGAACTGGGTTTACTCAAAGGAGAAATTGATAAATTAATCGCAGAAGAAAAATATAAACCCTTTTATATGCACCGCACCAGTCATTGGTTAGGTTTAGATGTCCATGATGTGGGAGTTTATCAACAGGGAGAAAACCCCCAAATCTTACAACCTGGCCAAGTGCTAACCATAGAACCAGGACTTTATATAGTCCCCGACACCAAACCCGCCGAAGACCAACCAGAAATTGACCCTCGTTGGGTAGGAATTGGGATTCGCATTGAAGATGACGTATTAGTTACTGAAGATGGAAATGAGGTTTTAACAGCCGGAGTTCCCAAGGAAATAAAGGATTTAGAAAGATAGTTGTTGCGTCCCGCAAACATTAATCCTGAGTTACGTTGTGATTGATTATTGTTGGGTTTGGTTGCGTCAACCCAACCTACGATCTATTCATCAATACATAAAAAAAGAATTTGTCAGAGTGAGAATAGAGTTAGAGATACCAAATCAAGAAGGTGAATTTTCTACAAGTATTAAAAATTATATTGAACCAATAGCAAAAGCGAAATTTAATGAAAATGCACTTAAAATTTATTATGAATATCAAATAAATAAATTTAAAAATGAAGTAGGAAAAGAGGAAGATAGATAATTACTTAATTGATGATATAAAAAAGGCGTTTAATTTTCTAGCTAAGGAACTTGCCAAGTTACCTCGCATAACACGAGAATTTTACGCTTTCCTTCTTGAAAGGAGGGATGAAAATTCTTTAGACACCTCAACTATATTCATAAAAATATCGGTTATCAAAAACCTATCGTAAATCTCGATTTTAGTGATTTTTAATTTGTAATTTGGTTATACTCTAAAACAATTTAACTACTCTCTTATAACCTATAAAATTTTTAATCTCCTCTTATTCTTTTCTTACTTCGCGCTCTTCGTGTCTTCGTGGTTTATTAAATTAAAAATTCCTTCAGTTAGCTAGTAGGTTGGGTTGACGCAACCAAACCCAACATTTCCTATAATTATAATTGTCAGAATCAGGATATCCAGGATGTAAGGATTTACAGAACTTGATTTTTTGCTAAACTCCTACTAATGGCTGAAAAAGAGAATCTCTTCCCTTTCTTCTTTGCTCCTTTGCGTCTTTGCGCGAAATCATTGTCAGAATCAGGATACTCAGGATTAAAGGATTTACAGGATGTTGTGTGAAGTTTTATTTTTTGGGATGTAAGGATTTTTGGATATTACCTGAATTTTGATTTAGGAAAGATATGATAGTTCATCAAATAAAAATACTGTAAATCCTCAAATCCTGATTCAGACAATTTAAAGTTCTTATTTTCTCACAAATCGGGATGACAGGATTCGAACCTGCGGCATCCTGCTCCCAAAGCAGGCGCGCTACCAAGCTGCGCTACATCCCGTAAAGTCACAGAAACCAAACTCCACATAAATCAAATTATGTTTTTTTTGGCTCATCTCGACTATCATATCACAAAAAAGAATAAATGCAAACCCAATAATCCAGAAAAATCAGATTAAGGGAAATATCCTCAATTCCCTAATCCCCAAACCCCAGCCACCTTGATTACTGAGGATACCAAAACATTCCTTTTATACCTTCAGGATCTGACATAAAGCCAATCGTCTTATAGAAATCTACAACATGAGGGTCAGCAAAAAGAGTGACATTACTAATTTCTTCACTCCTGAGTTTTTTGAGGACATATTTCATTAATGCCTTACCTAGTCCTCTGCTTTGAAAATCAGGATGAACAACTACATCCCAAATAGTGGCATTAAAAGCATGATCTGAGGTAGCACGGGCAAAACCAATCAAACGCTTTTTGTTTCCCCGCACTTGCCACATAGAGGCCACGAGAAAACTATGCTCAATAGCTTTTTTTACTTTTCTGAGAGGGCGACGTGACCAGCCAACTGCATCACAGAGTTCTTCTAGTTCATACAGGTCAATATCTCGTTCTGTACTGAAAACGATTTGATCCTTACCTACACTAGAATTACCTTCAACTTCCGCTGTATGCTCATTAACAGCAGTGTTTTTATTTGTCGCTAAAGATTCAGGAGTGCTAAACCAAGTTTTCCAAAAACCCATGCCAATGCAGTTCGGGTAGTATGACTAAAATTGGTTGCCACTTTTTAAAAGTGTTGATTCACATTTAACATTACTATGGTCATTGCTGGCCAATCAACTAGAAATTTTCTAGATGTTTTAGCGATTTGCAACAGTCATAGCTAGTTGTCAGGTGTTTCTCACCAATCACTCTCAACTCTAGCATTTTGTTTGGACACTGCTCCATAAAACTCGTCCAAAGGCAAAATTTTTCCAAAATTCAAGTATCTTTCCGGCTTTAGTGAAGACTTTCGCCAACACTGCCTTTTTAACCAGACAAGATTCAATTCATTCTATACTAATCAATATTAACTGCAATAACACAATCAGAACAGGTAATTTAACTGATACGCTGTAGACTTTGGAAGATAATATTATTTCACAATTTTAATTAAGTTCGGGGATATGTGACGGGCAAAAGGCAAGAGGCAAGAGACAAGAAAAATTCTTATTGCTCCTCTACCCCCGAGTCCCCAATCCCCAGTCCTCAGTCCCCAGTAAAACAAGCAAGTCTTACCCCCAACAATGGCTTCTGGTTTAAAATCTTCAACTCTAGAACTCCTTAAACGCTTTAATCGAGCGTTTCCCCAATTCTATGAGCAATTTGTTAGTAGTGAGATTCAACTTCAAAATTTACGTCTGGCATACCGTCTTTATAAAACCAAACGGGCTGTAATCGAGATGAAGTCGGAAGGGAGCAAAAGCGCCCTTCATTTTGCCTACCGCAATCAATCTTTCCTCCTAAGCGATATTTTTGGTGTTCTCGCGGCGTATGGTTTAACTATTCACGGTCTGAGTTTATACGGTCAAATTCGACCACCGATGTTAGTTTTTATTAAATTACTGGTATCACGTGGTAGCAAAGCACTTACTGAAAAAACTGCTGAGAACGTTTGTCGTGCCATTCGTGAAGCATTAGGAGGCCGATTTGAGGTAGAAGAAATGCTGGCTGTAGAGTTTAATCTTGATGCTGGCTTAGAGCAGGTACAAACTGATTTCTATGTTGATCCTGTTTTTCATCTTCCCGCTTTAGTAATTGAAGCTGATAATCAACCTGGATTATTTTATAAAGTAATGTATGCTATATGGCAAGAAGATCTACTGGTAGTCAATGCCAATTTACTGGTTTGGCGCGGACGTACTAGGCTAATTCTCTACTTATTGGGTCCAAATGAAAGTCTAATTCCTGAATATCTGGGTCACAAAATTGCGGAAGGAGTTAAACATAGGTTACTTGGTCAATAGAATTAGCTAATTCAAAAGTTTTAATTTTTGAATTGTTGGCTCTCTCTTTGTATTGATTTGTATTGAGTCGCACCCACTCTTGAGGGGACGATATTTAACTATGGCAACAATAGAAATCTTAGGCGTTCCCCATACTTATGAGCTAACGGCTCCCACATCATGCCCCCATACTTTGGTATTTATCCACGGTTGGCTAAATAGTAGCGTATACTGGCAACCTGTGATTTCTCGTCTATCAGTAGATTTGCAGTGTTTATCTTATGATTTACGAGGCTTTGGTGAATCACAGTCCCAGGTGACATCAGATATAGAACTGACTCCCGCAGACTCTAGTATAGTTTCTTCCTTGGATTCTCTATATTCTCCATCTGCTTATGCTCAGGATTTGGCGGTTCTTCTCCAACACCTGAATATTTCTAGTGCTTGGTTAATAGGTCATTCTTTAGGTGGCACTATTGCTCTGTGGACAGCAGCTCAAAAACCTGATTGTGTTCAAGGTGTAATTTGTATTAATGCCGGTGGCGGGATTTATCTCAAAGAAGCATTTGAGCAATTTCGTAGCGCAGGGCAGAAATTTTTACAAGTTCGTCCTCGCTGGCTTTCACAAATGCCTTTAATTGATTTGTTATTTACCAAAGCTAGTGTATTACATCCTCTAGAGCGATATTGGGCGCGTCAAAGACTAATTGATTTTATTGTCGCTGATCCCGAAGCTGCTTTAGGAACTCTTTTAGATTCTACAACCGAGGAAGAAATTAACTGTTTACCCCAGTTAGTATCAAAATTGAAGCAGCCAGTTTACTTTTTAGCAGGTGCTGACGATAAGGTAATGGAACCTAAATATATCCGCCATTTAGCAAGTTTTCATTGGCTTTTTCAATATGTTGGCGATAATGTAATTGAAATTCCTGACTGTGGGCATCTGGCTATGTTAGAGCAACCAAACGCCGTAGCTGAACATATTCGGTCATTAGTCATTAGTCATTGGTCATTTTCTTCTGTCCTTCTTCATCCTGACTCCTGACTTCTTCATCCTGACTCCTGACTCCTGACTCCTGACTAGGCGCAGGACCTGCGCCCCTACCTCCTGAACTAATTTTCGTATAACTGCATGACTTGGTTCAGTGAGAGCCGAGAATGGACTCCTAACGTGAGGGGGGAAGTTCTGCCACGTGATATGTGTTCGACGGCTGCACAGCCAATCATGGCGGCGTTGTCAGTGCAAAATTTTAAGGGGGGGAATAGAACCCGAATGTTATGTTTACTGGCTGCTGCTTGTAAATGCTTTCTCAGTCCACTATTGGCTGCTACACCACCACCTACAGTAATGGTGTCTAGTTCATAGTTACGGGCGCAGGCGATCGCTCTTTTGGTCAGCGATCGCGCTATGGTATCCTGAAAACTAGCCACAACATCGGCTATTGGTACTTCTTTACCTTCTTTCTCCAACTGCTGTACTAAACGTAATACCGCTGTCTTTAATCCGCTAAAACTACAATCGTAGGGATGATAACCCCCACCTGGTAAAGAAATTTTGCCTTCCGGTAATGCAAAGGCTTGAGGATTACCTGTTTGTGCCAACTTATCAATTATCGGTCCACCAGGATAACCCAGTTTTAACAACCGCGCCACCTTATCAAAAGCCTCCCCCGCCGCATCATCACGGGTTTCGCCTAAGGTTTCGTACATACCATAATCTTTCACATAAATCAAGCTTGTATGACCGCCGGAAACAAGTAAGCTAAGAAAGGGAGGATTTAAACTTGGCTCGCTCAAGTAATTCGCGTAAATATGACCTTCCAGGTGATGCACTCCCAAAAAAGGCAAATCATGGACAATTGCCAGGGTTTTGGCAGCCGTTAATCCTACCAGTAATGCTCCTACCAGTCCAGGCGCACAAGTGGCAGCTATACCATCAATCTGACTCCAATCTAGACTACTAGATTCTAAAGCCTGTTCTATTTCATAATTCAGCGTTTCCAAATGCTGACGTGAGGCCACTTCTGGTACTACCCCACCATATTGTTGATGAATAGGAATTTGTGAAGCCACAATACTGCTACACACTTCACGATTCTTAATAATTGCAACAGCAGTTTCATCACAACTGGTTTCAATGGCTAAAACGGTTGTCATAGAATGGGTAATTGGTAATTGGTAATGGGTAATTGGTGATATACATCCTCTCATATCTCCGCTGCCCCCTACCCCTACCCCCTGCTTCCCTATCTTTTGATTGAGAAGCTTTAACTTTTATTGACTTAAACTTTACTCAGTTCCCAGCCAAGAGTATGATGACTTCCTAGTTATCTAAATTAAAAACTGTACAAGCCGCTTCGTTTTGTACAAGAAACTTCTCGTTTTGTAATAAAAGGAAACAACTCCATGAGACGATTGTTTGCTTTGCTTTTGGTGATGACTCTTTGGTTCAATTTTGCTCCTGAAGCTAAAGCACTAGGCGCAAACCTTGTTCCTTGTAAAGACTCTCCCGCCTTTCAAGCACTAGCACTAAATGCCCGTAACACCACCCCTGACCCTGAATCAGGTAAAAAGCGGTTTGAACGTTATTCTCAGGCACTCTGTGGACCAGAAGGTTATCCTCACTTGATTGTAGATGGCCGTCTTGATCATGCTGGTGATTTTTTGATCCCTAGTATTCTCTTTCTCTACATTGCTGGTTGGATTGGTTGGGTAGGCCGTGCTTATCTCCAAGCAATCCAAAAAGGATCAAATGCGGAGCAAAAAGAAATCCAAATTGATTTGGGTATTGCTCTACCTATCATCACCTCCGGTTTTGCTTGGCCAGCAGCAGCAATCAAGGAATTGCTCTCTGGGGAGTTAACAGCTAAGGATTCAGAAATTACCGTTTCACCACGTTAATTCATTTGTTTTCACTCACTCATTACTGGAGACTAAATTCATGGCTGAAAAAGGCGACGAAACTAACTACTTGCTGACATTTATCTCTACTGCTCCTGTTGCGGCTACAATCTGGCTGACAATCACAGCCGGGATTTTGATTGAATTTAATCGCTTCTTCCCTGACCTACTTTTCCATCCCCTATAGGTTGAAAACACGGTTAGGAAAAGCTAATTTACTTAGCTTTCTCTTCTGGATTGTTTAGCAATAAACAATCGTAACTAATGGATGAAACTCGTGATCTTAACTCTGATTTACGGGTTTCATTCCTTAAAAACTAACAACAGTAAGGAATGGAAAAATAGTTATGGCAATAGCAGCAGGACGTGATCCACAAAAAGGCGACCTAGAAACCCCCATCAATTCCGCTCCTTTGGTGAAGTGGTTTATTGGCAACTTACCAGCTTATCGCCCTGGTCTAAATCCTTTTAGACGTGGTTTAGAAGTTGGTATGGCTCATGGTTATTTACTGTTTGGACCTTTCCATAGATTAGGTCCTTTACGCAATGCCCCCAATGCTACCTTGGCTGGTTTGTTAGGCAGTATTGGCTTAGTTGTCATTTTGACAGCTTGCCTCTCCTTATACGCTAACAGCAATCCTGATAAGGCACTTGCTAGTGTTGCTGTCCCCAATCCTCCTGTTGATGCTTTCAACTCTAAGGAAAGCTGGAATAATTTTGCCAGCGCTTTCTTGATTGGTGGTATCGGTGGCGCAGTAGTTGCTTTCTTCTTAACCAGTAATTCTGGATTAATCCAAGGTTTATTGGGTTAATTTGATTCTTGGTAATAGGTAATAGGTAATAGTTGCTAATTTGGGCTATTACCTATTACCCATTCATAGAACAGGGAGAATTTGTTTCCCAATTACCAATTACCAATTACCAATTACCAATTACCAATTACCAATTACCAATTACCAATTACCAATTACCAATTACCAATTACCAATTACCAATTACCAATTACCAATTACCAATTACCAATTACCAATTACTTATTCAAATATTGCTATCTCTATTTCCTTTAAAGCTTGCTCAAAATCATCATTGATAATTTTTATATCAAACTCATCAGCAGCAGCAATCTCCTCTTGGGCCCGTTGCAAACGACGAGAAATAGCCTCTTCCGCATCTTGTCCCCGTCCACGGATTCGTTTTTCTAATTCTGAAAATGAAGGTGGCAAAATAAAAATACTCAAGGCACTAGGGAATGTATTACGGATTTGTCTTGCTCCTTCTAGTTCAATTTCTAGCAACACCAACTTACCCAACTGAATATAATTCAGAACGGCTTCACGAGGCGTACCATAACAGTTACCAGCAAATTCTGCCCATTCTAAAAATTCACCTTGAGTCACTAATTGTTCAAACTTATTGCGGCTGATAAAGTCATAGTTTTTACCATTAATTTCTCCCGGACGAGGTGAACGAGTCGTTGCAGATACTGAATAATGCAATTCTGGATAACGCTGGAGAATTTCATTCATTAAAGTACCTTTACCGACTCCACTCGGACCGGTTAAAACAATTAACTTGCCCAAAGGCGGGCATTCTTTCGTATTTGCACCGTTATATACAGGTAAGACTGACATTGTCCGTGAAAAAAGTGAATTAGTCAATATGAATTATTCATTAGTCTTGTTTTAGCTGCTAGAACAACTAATACCATTTTGAATTTGAGATTGTAGATTGTCAAATACCTACGGTATAAGCTTTTGCTGCTGCATCTCTGATTCTCATTGTTCAAGTTGGCATCAAGACTAAAGAATTTGTAGCACTGGTGACAGAAAACCAGTCTAATTAATATGGTACAGCCGATATGGTACAAATAAAATTGGATAGATAATTATGTCGATGATTAATTATCTACAACATGATGATCACGGGAAATCACAAACCGATTCGCTACGGTTTCTGGTTGAATGGCCGAGAGAATAACGTGGCTAGAATCAGTGATAATCACCGCTCTAGTCCGTCGTCCATAGGTAGCATCAACCAGTTGACCTCTATCCCTAGCATCCGTGATAATGCGTTTAATGGGAGCAGATTCTGGACTAACGATGGCAACAACTCTGTTGGCAGAGACAATATTACCAAACCCGATATTGATTAATTGAATTTCCATAAAAAAAATTTCAGCTAAACGAGAAATGAAAAGCTTGTAGTAAACTTATTTCCATGTTATCGCTAAAGAATGGGAGTTACAACGATTTAAACCACGTTATCTTGAGTTTTTTAATAATTAATGCTTTTTTTAGCTATATTATCGGTCAAATCTCCTAAAAATACTCCATAAGATATATGCAAAATTATATTCATATAAGCTAGTAAAACTTTCTTTTGAATTTTAAAGGAGGCAGGAGGTTTTCTGAGAGGGGGATTTAAACCCACCTCTAATTGAAGATCGCTAAATCTAAGATTGTGGCGGGCGACTTAAATCCAAATGGTCGAAGCAAAAAGGCTTTATTCTTAATGAAAAATTTTCCCTTCTGCCTCCTGCCCTCAGCCTTCTGCCTCGCCCTAAGGGCTGTTAAATTAATTTAAAATTATATAAGTAGGGTTTACAGAAAAAAGTGCTTTCCTATTCCCTCTGTGTGAAGAAGCTGGTGAGGCATAGAAAATAGGAAGAAATTTTTTCTCTGGCCTTTTTTCTTGCCTCTTGACGATTTTAGCCGAACTGTTCCTCTGCGTCTAAGTTAAATAACATTTGCAGAGTTTGCATACATCGTCTTCTAGCTTCCACATCTTGCTGGGCGCGTAATTGCACCATCGGATCATGAAGAATTTTATTGACTATTCCCCGTGTCAAAGCCTCAATTACCTCTTGATGCTTTTCGCCAAATTCCGCACCTAAACGAGATAAAGCCTTTTCTAATTCTTGTTCGCGAATAGTCTCTATTTTATTGCGTAGAGAACTAATTGTCGATACAGTTTCTAAACTCCGCCACCAAACATCAAAAGCTTCAACTTCTTCATCTAAAATCTTCTCAGCTTCTTGCGCCATTTGGCGGCGGCTTTCATAATTTTGCGCCACAACCGCCTTCAAATCATCAACATTAAATGCTTTGACATTCGCCAACTCATGCACCTCTGCATCCACATTGCGGGGGACAGAAATATCTAATAAC
>JANMGZ010000442.1:0-15545 GCA_031374905.1 Dolichospermum sp. OTE_70_metabat_362_sub | reverse complement strand
TTGCTTCAATTCACGAGAGATTTTTACAGCAAATTCAAGCACTTTACGCATCCCTGGGAATTACAACCCGGATGTGTAGTTCAATTCGCAAGCAAACTGGTAAATGGGAAGGTGAATTAGTCACAGTTGGTGCAGCAGCATATCAATCTGTTGAAAACTGCTTTGAAAAATATTCCCTGCAATTTTCTAGCCAAAAACGTCAAACCCCAAAATCATTTAAAGATCATGGTTTCCCAAAAACTATGGTACGTCCAATTATTAACTCCTACCAATATGGATGGAGTAATAGTCAGGAACAAATGATACTCCCTACTTTGAAAAAATATCTTCCTGAAACAACTGAATTAATTCCAGTCAAAGTTTTGGGGGTAGAAATGAATGTACGGACTGCACAAACCTATGATATTGAAGTTGCCAGTATTCATGAATTTGTGTGTGAAGGTATTTTAGTTTCTAACAGATTGATATGCTGCTGCACCAACTGTGACTAATTCACCTTCCCATTTACCAGTTTGCTTGCGAATTGAACTACACATCCGGGTTGTAATTCCCAGGGATGCGTACAATGCTTGAATTTGCTGTAAAAATCTCTGGTAAACTGAAGCTACTAAAACGCCTTGAGAATGACAGCCATCTGCATCAGCAAGACCGGCTAGGTAAGCTTTACGAATGTCGGCTGTACCTAATAATATGCAATCAGGGATATTTAAGGGTTGAAATGGTTGTTTGAATAATCCCAGATATTGGTTTAAAGCTGCTGAGTTAAATTGTAACTCGTAGGCTTTGGTTTTGCATTGTTCTGGGGTTCTTATGGTGTGTGTTTCTAAACCAAATTCATTCCCAACGGCAATTAAACGGTCTAAAATATTGGGGTCATTTTCATGAACGCGGAATCTGACTCTTAAACCATCAGAACTAACTGAACCATCACCCTGTAAATAGCCGATAAAGTAGGCAACATCAGGAGTTAGTGCAGGAATAGTAATTTTTTTGGTCTTACCTTCGACTTTATCCCGAAACTCAGGCAGTTCAGTAGGTGTACCGGGTATAGTTTGTGGTACGAATATCAAGCGATCGCCTGATTGCAAATCCTGAGCCTTAACCATTTTATAATTGCCGTACACATCTGTGAAAACAGCAACTTTATGATCGGCTGTACATTCAAAGCTACCATCTTGAGTTTGAATTCGGCAGAGAGATTGTTCCCCTTGAACAAAGAAGTTAGTAACAGGATAAAAACCCTTGCTAGTGAGAACGCGATCGCCTACACGCACCTTAGCAATGGGAACTAAGCCTGATTCTGTGTGAACTAAGGCTTCTTCAGGAAGACAGCGCCGGATATTTCCAGCGACAATCGTGACAGCAGCCTCATCAATTAATAAACAGCATTCAACTGAATTTAATTGTCTGCCTATTGCCTTATTGAGAATAGAGGCGCAACGCTGATACAATCCGGGCAACTTCACAGGGTTAGCCATACCGCCAAAACCTTTGAGGGTTTCTCCAGATTGGCGCACATCGCTAATATCAACAATTACCTGAACCTCATCTGTATGGTCGGTGAGCGACCTGTCCTGAGCGCAGTCGAAGGAAGTCGAACCGAAGCGTTCATCGGTAGAAAGTTCTAACAGGGTTTGATAGGATTTTACCCAACCTTCCCGACTGTCTCCAACGTCGATAATAGCGGTGTTAGCTTCTATATGGGTTTGTGTAAATTCACGACGCTGTTCTGGGGGTGTGCTGCCAATTTCACCTTTAATGGTGATATTTAGGCGATTACGGATAGGGGGAAGTTGATTAATATATTCTGGTTCAATGATAGCACCCGTACCACAGCCCATCATGGCTAGATCCATCATCAACCCAAAGGCACTCCAATCTACAAGGTTGGTAGAGGTGCAGTTATAAGCACCGGAGAAGTTTTTGGGTTTGGTCAACCAATCTGTACCCCCAACCCACATCCAGCGCCCACTGGGGAGGGATTTCATGTTCCGCTGCATCTTGTCTAAAATGGCAGCTTCTTCACGGGTGAGTTTTCCCAGTTCTACTAAACCGCGTAAAGTGCGATCGCACACCTGATCCCATGTTTCTCTCAAACCGGCATCTGTCCGACGGCTGTAGGTTCTAAAAAACACCGGATTGGCTGCTGGAGCAGATTCTGGAAAAGTTGCACCCTGACGTTGACGTTCAAGTTCTCGAACCATGATAAAGTATGATTGCTTATGGACAAACTATGACTATACGCCATGTAGATTGAGGATTAAAGATTGAAAATTTTCCCACTTTGCGCTATAGCTTAGTCTGTGTCAATTATAACTATATTTTTGTTTTTTGTTTAAGTATAAAACCCTGACAGTGCATTGCCAGGTTAGTAAAGTTTCAAAGTTTTACCTGTCAGGTTTTCCAAAATAGGGTATCTGTGTAATTTTTGCGTTGACTATCCATCAAGCAGAGATAGCAAGCAAAGATGCCAATTCATTTATATTAGTTACAACTTGATTTAATTGCTCACTGAAATAGATAACTTCATAATTAGGTGCAAGTTCTTTTTGCAGTTGTTTCCACAAACTAATTCCTTCTTGTTCAAAAGCTGCTGCTGCTTCTGGACTCAAATCTGGCGAATTACCAGGATCTTGCCAATTTAATGTGGCATTATAAATATCTGCCCATTTTTCCAAATGGCTAATAGTTTCTTCAGTTAATGGCATCGTTTCTGGATCAATATCTCCAACTTTATCAGAACTAGCCCACCATAGTGGGTAGCATCCATAATCAGCCATTAGTTTAATTTTCATTGCCATAGCTCTGCTGTTGAAAAGTTTTTGATGCGTAGAGGTAGGGGTTTAGCACTGCTCATAGGTGTCAACTTAAGTTAGAAATGGCTTATCTGTTTGCTTCCACACCCGCCCAGAAATGAATTTTCGGGCTAATAGCCAAAGTAAACTAAAGTTTACTAAACAATTTAAAAAATTTTCTGGTTATTTAGTCATCTTTAGATGACTTTTGCTATTAGACTGGGAATTCATTCCCAGGCGGGATAGAGGTTTTACGTTAAGTTGACACCTATGAGCAGTGCTAAACCCCTACTCAAAATTATTTCTTAGGTTTGGGCATTGCTTCCAATAATTCAGATATAGAAGCAAGCAATATCTTCACGAACCAAGCCATTGCAATAATCACTGCTACGGACACACCTCCATAGGTGAGTACAGGTATTATCTCTCCTGCATTTGGTTGTATGGAAGTATTTGTAAAATTAGCAGCTATCAGCCGATTGTCTACTTTTTTCGGGGTGTTCAGCGTATTTTGAACAAAGATACTAGATGACTGATTTTCAACAGTCGGAACTTGTGGTTGAAAAATTCCAGTTTCTTGCATAAAGTGAGAGGGGGTAAACAATACTTAGGGACTTCCAAAAAATAAATTACCCAAATAAACTAACCACAGAGGCACAGAGTACACGGAGGAATGAGAGTTTGAGAGATTTTTTGCGTTAGGTAGTTGGGTGTTTTTTTATTTGGAAGTCCCTTAATAAATCATTGGGTAAATTCATATCTGTTTTATCAATTTCATCAATCTGTACAAGAAACAAAATTTCTACATCCAATAAATATAAATAAATCGTTGGCTAAATCAATATTTGTTTTGTCAATTCCATCATCTGTACAAAAACCAAAATTTCTACTTTGTACAGTACCAAATTTTGTATTAATTCAAACAATAAAAATGTCATTAGCACCTTGGCGAAGTCTTATTACCCGCGCTTTACACAAAAACCGCAGTCTTGTCTATTCCCGCTATTTACAACTAGCAACAGTGCGAGAAAATGGTTTTCCTGCTAATCGTACCGTCGTATTTCGCGGCTTTCTAGACGATACCAACCAGCTAAAATTTATTACCGATATTCGTAGTGAAAAAGCTGAACAAATATCAAAACAATCCGCAGCGGAAATTTGCTGGTATTTTCCCAACAGCAGAGAACAATTTCGGATTACTGGAGAATTAACTTTAGTTAGTGCTGATTCTCACCCACATTTACAACCTGCGAGAATCAAAATGTGGCGAGAATTAAGTGATGCAGCTAGGTTACAATTTGCTTGGCCTATTCCTGGTGACATGAGAGTACAAACACCAGAAGCCTTTACACCACCAGCACCAGACAATATTGAACCATTAGAAAATTTTTGTTTATTATTACTTGAACCAGTAAAAGTAGATCATTTACAATTGCAGGGTGAACCACAAAATAGATGGGTTTATCACCGTCATGAAAACCAAGAATGGTTGACAGAAGCAATAAACCCTTAATTTTAATTCTTGGTGTTTAAGCGCAGGAATTATCTGCGCTCAAAGTTCAAATTCATCGAGTTTAACTGCACCTTCAGTCGTAACCATTACGTATAACCAAATATACCTTGCCTAGAAGCCAGGGGCTTTACGCATTTAAACCACAGAAATTATCTGTGGTTGAGTTGCTAACTTTTCTGTAGCTATTAAAACTTCTTGTCTAGCCCATTTATCTGCTGCCAAAATGTCATCTAAAGCAGGATTTTGTTGGTTATTATTTTGATGGCGATCGCACACAAATTCAATACATCGAGCAATATCCAAATAGTGAATCTTCTCTTCTAAAAATAACGCTACAGCTTGTTCATTTGCCGCATTCAACACCGCCGGCATAGAACCACCAGATCTCCCAGCAGCATAAGCCAAACCCATACAAGGATATTTTTGATGATCTGGTTCACGGAAAGTTAAATCACCAGATTTTACTAAATTCAATCTTTCCCAATTAGTGTAAACTCGCTCCGGCCAAGATAAAGCATAAAGCAAAGGTAAACGCATATCCGGCCAACCCAATTGGGCTAAAACTGAAGTATCTTGTAATTCTATTAATGAGTGAATAATACTTTGAGGATGAATGACAATTTCGATATTGTCATAATCTACTCCAAATAAATAATGAGCCTCAATTACTTCCAAACCCTTATTCATCAAAGTTGCGGAATCTACCGTGATTTTTCGCCCCATTGACCAGTTAGGATGTTTAATAGCATCAGCAACTTTTACCTCTGGTAATTTTTCTACAGGCCAATCTCGAAAAGCACCACCGGAAGCAGTAAGTAATATTTTCCGTAAACCATCTTGAGGAACACCTTGCAGACATTGAAAAATAGCGGAATGCTCAGAATCGGCTGGTAATAGTTTCACTCCGTGTTTTTCCACCAAAGGTAACACCACAGGAGCGCCCGCAATGATAGTTTCTTTATTTGCTAAAGCTATATCTTTTCCCGCTTCAATGGCGGCAATAGTTGGTAATAAACCTGCACAACCAACAATACCAGTAACAACTGTTTGAGAATCGCCATACCGAGCAACTTCTATTACTCCCGCTTCCCCAGCGAGTAAAATAGGTTGAGGATTTAAGTCTTTAATGGCTTCTTTGAGTTCTGGTAATTTCTCCGCAGCGGAAATGGCAGCAATTTGGGGACGAAACTGGCGAATTTGCGCCGCGAATAGCTCCACATTTCGTCCCGCAGCTAATCCGACAATGCGGAACTTGTCGGGGTGTTCAGAAACGATATCTAAGGTTTGAGTACCAATTGAGCCTGTAGAACCAAGTAAAGTAATAGCTTTCACAATTATTTAATAATTAACGGTAATTTTAAATATAAATTGCTTAGGCTACTAATTTCCCGATTTTTTGAGAACAGAATTGATCTCACGATCTATAATCTGGCTACAAGAACCTGGACGCTGATAAATACAAGTTCCTTGCCAACATTTCTGCAAAGTATAATTTTGATATTCAGATGGTAGGAAACGATTACCAACGATGTAGTTAAAACCTGCTTTTAGCTCGTTTAAATCTGCCACAGTTTCCAGGGGAAATATCGGAACATGATGATGAAAATATGTATACCCTCCTGATAAAGCCCAATGAATACTCCAAAGACCAAGCCCACACACAGTATTTTCTTTACTCAAGCTTTGTAATGCCAATAAATTATTACTTGTTGCATATAAATGGGTGGTTTCTAAATCAGTACCAAAAGTAGAAAAGGTCAAATTATTATAAATATTAAATCGACTGACGAGAGCAACAGAAGTGGAAGTCCAAAGAACGAGAGAAAATAATATTGCTATAATTATTTTTTTATGTGACTTCCATTGACGGCAAAAATTTAAAACTAATTCTGCTGTGCCTATTCCTGCTAATATTATTAGCATAGATAATGCCGGATAAATAAAACGATATTCCTTATGAGCTAAGAAACTATGAGACAAAAAAATAATTAAAGCTGACCATGCTAAAATAGGGAGACAACGTGAACCTATGACAGCGAAAATCATGATCGGTAGAGATAGCCAAGACCAACTTTTTAACAATAGAATAATGTATTCATACCAAGGAGAAATTCCATAAAGTTTACTTTTCCCTTCTATAAGATTCACCCAAATATTTAACCAAAAAGATTGAAAAGGATAAGCCCACGTAAAGGCATCAACAGTTCCAAAAATGAGTATGGGGGCAATAATTCCGGCTATCATGGGCAACCATTTTTGTTGCCAATCTCGTCTACAAATGTAAATAACAACAAAAGCAATACACGGGAATAAATGTATTCTTAATGCTAAAGATATTCCTAGCAAACATCCTGATAAAAATAGCCGATTCTTGGGTTTAAATAAGTTTTGTTGAATACCTAAATATATTCCTGGTAAAAGGAAATGTGTAGCTATAACTTCGGTAAACGCTTTAGGAGAAAAATAAATAAGTTCAAACCAGATAGTACAAATAGCAGCACAAATAAAAGCCGTAATTGTTCCTTTGACCTTTTTTCCCCATAGATATGCTACTAAGATATTACTCAGGGAAAGTAGAGACAAAAATATATTAATTCCTATGAGGTATCCAGTAGAACCTTCTCCCAGCCACGCGGTTAGACGCATAATACCTGCTAAAATGGCTGGTAATACCCAAGAGCGAATCCCGTCTCTAAATTCCCAGGTAACAATACCGTTACCAAAAGCAAGTCGGTGTGCAGGTTCTAAGGTTTGAAAAATTTCATCAGCCCAAAATATATTGGGAAATTTTAAAGCAACACCAACGCGCAATATTAATGCTATGAGAATCAGGATACTTAATAATAGTTTATCTAAGTTAAACTGGCGATTCATCTGCTGTTATAACTAAAAGAAGTTATGTACAGAATATTATAAACAGACAACTAAAAACCAAGTAAACTCAAATTAATTATAACTCTCTTCTTCATTTGCGTCTTGGCGTAAGATATAAAACCTAAAAAGTCACCACACTCCGAATAGATTCCCCCCTGTGCATCAAATCAAAAGCATCATTAATCCTTTCAATTGGCATCACATGAGTAATTAAATCATCAATATTAATCTTACCATCCATATACCAATCAACAATTTTGGGTACATCTGTCCGCCCTCTAGCACCACCAAAAGCCGAACCTTTCCAAACCCTTCCAGTCACTAATTGAAACGGACGAGTGCTGATTTCTTTACCTGCACCAGCAACACCAATAATCACACTTACACCCCAACCTTTATGACAACATTCTAAAGCTTGACGCATGGTATTAACATTACCAATACATTCAAAAGAATAGTCAGCACCACCTTTTGTTAAATCTACCAAATAAGGAACTAAATCACCTGCAACTTCTTGGGGATTTACAAAATGTGTCATGCCAAATTTTTCAGCTAATTCGCGTTTTTTAGCATTAATATCTACACCAATAATCTTATTTGCGCCCACCATGCGCGCCCCTTGAATCACATTTAAACCAATTCCTCCCAAACCAAAAACTACCACATTGGCACCTGGTTCAACCTTGGCTGTATAAATAACCGCTCCAATACCTGTTGTTACACCACAACCAATATAACAAACCTTATCAAAAGGTGCATCTTCTCGAATTTTAGCAACGGCGATTTCTGGCAATACCGTATAATTAGCGAAAGTAGATGTACCCATATAATGGTGAATCATGTCGCTACCAATACTAAAACGGCTAGTACCATCAGGCATTAAACCCTGTCCTTGTGTGCCGCGAATTGCTTGACAAAGATTTGTTTTGAAGCTTAAACAATAATCACATTGCCGACATTCAGGTGTGTATAAAGGAATTACATGATCTCCCGGTTTAAGACTTTTGACATCATCCCCCACTTCGACAACTATACCAGCACCTTCATGTCCTAAAATTGCTGGAAATAAACCTTCAGGATCATTCCCAGAAAGGGTAAAAGCATCAGTATGACAAACCCCACTGGCTTTAATTTCAATTAATACTTCTCCGGCTTGGGGTGCTTGTAGTTGCACGGTTTCAATTGTCAGGGGTTTACCTGCGGTGTAAGCTACTGCTGCTTTAACTTCCAAGATGCAATTCTCCTTTAAAGTTCGTTTTTTGGGATTAATATCTACCCGAATAATTATAGTTTGCGCCTACCATTCGCGCACATTGGATCATTTTACTACTTAGGAATATAATTGGCACTCAGCTTACAGTCTTTTGGTAGGCTAATCTTATAATTTTTATTGGTCAGATTGCCTTGAAGAGCTTTTTCAAAAATAATAGAATGAGACCTTTCACATCAGCATCCATGCCCGTAATTATATTGAAACTTTCAGTGAGTGTCTACTTTAAACACCACAAGTATCAGAGCAAAATTAACAACCACAGCTTTGGGTATTACTGAGATCATCTAAATTTTAGAAATGTTTCATCAAACATCTTTAATATAGGCTTTGAAGTATTCTGTTATTGATGTACCACTTAGGGTTTGGCAAGGTTAAACTCTTGTTTCCGTTATAATGGATAACTACTAAGTTGTGCTTCGTCTAAAGATAACCTTTTTTTTCTCACTTGGCTATAAGTTGGAAGTCTCTTTGCTAAATCTTCATAAGTTGACTAGCTTTATTTAAAGATTGTCATAAGTCAATGGTAAAATGTACTTATATATACATTTTTTTTCAAGAAGTTAAAAAACAATCTACTTATGCCTCCTGAATGCAGATTAATTATCTGTAGCTAAAGCAGTTACTTTTGCTCAAGCCAGGAATGGAGATGGTTTCAGTAAAATTTCTCTGTAGTTGTCAGACCTAATTTTTACCCGTGTAGTTGACAACTATAAAATCTTTGCTTAACTGATCTTGCTTATTTAGTAGTGATCTAAATCACAAAGGTAAAGAGGTATAAATCACCTTTTATACCAAGCATTTCCTTAGATAATAGCTAGTAACTGCAATTTGGTTTATTTCTTATGAAAACTCGATACGTAATTCGTCAGTTGGTAGAAAAAGCCCTGCATATCCGCAAATTAACGCCAGAAATAGAAAATGAGATTAACTCAGAATTAACAAAGCTAGGACATATCTCTGATGTTGACTATGAAGCTTTAGAATTATTAATGGCAGAGATGGATGCTGGCAGAGTGCAGTTAGTTCCTACCTGGGGATAATTCTCGTTCCACCAGGCGTCAATATGGCTTACTAATATCCTGTTGTAACTATTGTCACCTATGCAATCAAGTCTATTTATGTTTCTTGTCCTTGCTGGTGTGCTTGCCACAGTTGATGAATAAATAAATTAAATTGTTGTTTAGCTACAAAATCAGGTTCAAATTTCAGTTCTTTGGGAAAAATTTGCCCTAAAAAAGCAATAACTTCCGTATCTAAAGCCGGTCTAAACAAATCTAGTGGCCATAACAAATCAGATACCTCTCGTAAATCAATCACCAGTGGTAATTCCTGGGTGGAGTTCACTAGCAGTAAAGGACGCACCCAGCACAACTGACGGGAAACCACTATTTCAATAACTTCTGCATACAGATGCTGATGACTATAATCCAAGGAGACAATTTGTCCTGGCTGGAATTTTGGGCTGATATCCATAACTATCTAAAGTAGTGACTATGTTGCAGTTTCCTTAATTTTAATAATTACCGTTGCTAGTGAGGCCATAGAAAGTAAAGAAAAATTCTTCTGCCCCATTATCAATTACAAATTTCTTTTGTTTGTGTTATGATATGATGGGAGAAAACTTCTAAGCAACGCCAAAAGTATTTCCAAATCAAACTACGGTAGTGCAGAAGTAAATAACTGTTACAGTAGCCTTCAGCGGTTAGGAGTCAAACCCTTTTTGTCTAAGTATATGGGATTAAAACTAATATCTCATTTAACTGCATACCGCTATAAGCAAAGGCTCAACAGGAACTGTATTGTAGTAAATCAACGATAAAAGAGCAAAGAATCGTGTCAGTCGAAACCATTGAGAAGCGTTCTACATCCCGCAAGCTTGCGCCTCAGTATCGCGTTTTGCTCCATAATGATGATTATAATTCGATGGAGTACGTTGTACAAGTGCTAATGACTACTGTTAATAGCATCACCCAACCGCAAGCTGTTAGTATTATGATGGAAGCTCACCATAACGGGTTAGCTTTAGTTATTACTTGCGCTCAAGAACACGCGGAGTTCTATTGTGAAACCCTCAATAATCATGGTTTAAGTAGTACGATTGAACCGGATGAATAGTCTTTGGTCATTAGTCAATAGAGTATAGTTTGACTAATGATAATTGACTAATTTATGAAAATTAATCTCACTCAACTTACCCAATACCCTGTTTATGTGAGGCTAGTTTGTTTTATCCTGGCCTTACTGTTTTTATGGCTACCCCTAGCTGCACCAATTTATTGGTTCGTGGCAGATACTAATTTAGAAAGTATTTTGACACTGGTTATATTGTATGTAGAGTTTATTTTTCTGCTCCATATTTGGGGTAAACGAGTTTATCAGCAACCAAAAATATTCAGCCATTATGGGTTAGAGTTTACGCGCCTTAATAGTGTGAATCTGTTGCAGGGATTGGCTATTGGACTAACTAGTGTTTTAGTTTTATTTGGTTTAGAAGGTGTGCTAGGTTGGTTGGTATGGCAACTACCTCAAGTATTTTTAGGGAAAATAATTTTAGAAGGTTTAGTAGTTAGTTTGGGTGTAGGATTTGCAGAAGAATTATTATTTCGGGGTTGGTTATTAGATGAGTTACAAAGAGATTATAAATTAAATATTGCCCTTTGGATAGATGCAATTTTATTTGCCATAGCTCATTTTATTAAACCTTTAGAGGCAATTATTCATACTTTGCCCCAATTTCCAGCTTTGGTACTGTTGGGGTTAACGCAGGTATGGGGAAAACGTTGGAGAAAAGGACGTTTGGGCTTACCAATTGGTTTACATAGTGGTCTAGTTTGGGGTTACTATATCATTAATGTTGGGCAATTAACGCAATATTCGAGACAAGTCCCGGATTGGATAACGGGTGTGAATAATAATCCCTTGCAGGGAGTTATGGGGGTATTATTTATGGTTGGACTGGCTTGGTGGATGTGTAATCAGCAATTAAGACTTAAGTTAGATATAAATAAGTAAGTAGGTTGGTGTTAAAATTTGTCGTTTGTATTTACAATGCTTCTATAGCCGTTGAACTATGGTAATTTAGCGAAGGTTTTGATATTTATAACTGATAAAGTTGTAAAAGGTGTTCACCATTGAAGTGAATCAAATGAGTTGCGTCTTCTGCTACCCATACATCAGTCTCCCAAGAAATTTCTGGTAAATACTCCTTCATGGCTTTGCGGTCAAGAAAAGCTGTCACCATGACAAGCGGTATTTTAGAGTTTTTGAACAAACTTTCAAGTTCAGTTTTGCGTTTAGCATCAATTGGTCCATGTGATGTCACAGCTTCAATTAAAACTAACCAGTTTTGAGCTAGGAAATGAATGATGATATCTGGCATTTTTCCATGAGTATCAATTTTAATTCCTAATTGCAACAAAGCTGATTCATCAAAATATGCAAATTTTTCATCTGTATCACCAACATAAATGATGTTACTACTAGGTGTAAATCGTGGACAAAAATCATTAATTATTTTCTCAATTAAAATATTTTGATCACCTGGTGAAAGTTTGATTGATTTCATGTGATTCATAATCATTTTATTTAGAAATATTTTTAGTTATCACTAAAATGTGTTGAAAACATAATCTAATCCATATTCCGTAGATAAAATCCACTTTAAACTTAATTAAAATATTAATTCACAAATTTATTTAGCGCAACTTTATAAGAAAATGGTATAATTATAATATACTCTTAAAAAATACCCTTATAAAAATAATTACAATGGTTCAAAAAATTGCCTTGTTCAATCACAAAGGTGGTGTTAGCAAAACCACCACTACTTTTAATTTAGGTTGGATGCTTGCTTCAAAGGGGAAGAGAGTTATCCTTGTAGATACAGACCCCCAATGTAATCTTACAGGGATGGCTCTAAAAGAAGAGACAGAAGATGATGAAGCAAGAATAGAAACAATTTACAATACACATTCTAATATTAAAACTGGTTTAGCTCCTGCTTTTGAGTCTCAACCAAGAGCTATTGAAGCTGTAGATTGTATTGAGATAGAAGAGAATCTATTTTTGTTACCTGGTCATGTGGGCTTTGGTGAATACGAAGTAACATTAGGTATTGCCCAAGAACTAAGTGGTTCAATTCACACACTCAAAAATTTGCCGGGTGCAATTTCTGATCTTTTGGAAAAAACTGCTAAGAAATTTAATGCTGACTACATTTTAATTGATATGAGTCCAAGTTTAGGATCTATCAATCAAAACTTACTGATGACAAGTGACTTTTTCTTAGTACCTACGACTGCTGATTTCTTTTCTGTGATGGCAATTGATTCTCTATCTAGAATCTTGCCAAAATGGTGTGCTTGGGCAAGAATGGCCAGCGCAAACCCCATATTAAAGGAAGCTACTTATCCATTTCCTGAATTTAAATTGAAATTTTTAGGAACTATAGTTCAAAACTATAGAATTAGGAATGGTAAAGAAACAAAAGCATTTCAAACATGGATAGAAAAAGTAGAGAAGACAGTTACGAATAAGTTAAAACCAGTTTTGGAGAAAACTCATTTATTATTACCTAATCAATCTTATATTGACCAGGGTATGCATGGTAGTTTTACGATGACCAAAATTTCTGACTTCAATAGTTTAATTGCTCTATCACAAAAACAGGCTACACCAGTTTATGCACTTACACTGAAACAATTAAATCAGCAAGGCATAGTAGCAGAAAATAATGAAAAAAAGCAGGAAGAATTTAAAATAACTTTTTCTGATTTAGCAAATAAAATTATTTCACTATCATCGAGTTATGCAGTCAGCCCTTGATCAATTTCGCATTAGTATTCAGCGTGTTCGGGATTTAATTTCTCTGCATAATTCTATTAAAGCTCAAGCGACTGCTGCTTTAGATTTATCGGATATTCTTAGGGCGGCTTTAGTTCTGACTGTAAGTGCATTAGATTACTACATTCATGAAGTTGTAACTTTGGGAATGTTGGAAATACATCGAGGAACAAGACAAGAACCATCATTTAAGGGTAATGCGACTCAATCAGCTTTTGCAAGGTTTGAAGTCTCTCTGGGTAGTGCAAGTGAAGATAGAAAATCTGCGATAGACATTGCTTCTTGGATAGAGAGTGAAATACAGCAAACTTATGGGGATGATTTTTTAGAGCAGTGTCATAATATTTCCAGTTTAATTCCTATTATTTCTAACACTATTTTAAATAGACTCAATAACAATTCGTGGTTAGAAAATGAAATTAGAAAAAAGTTTAGAGAAGACAGTTTTCAGACACCGGATAATATTGCTAAGGCAATTAGGTACATATCAAATGAAAAATTATGGGAGCAAGTCACTAATAAAATGAGAGGAAATACTACACAAGAAGCTCAAAAAAAGATCAAACAAGACCTACAGGAAATTGTAAAACGCAGAAATCAAATTGCTCATGAAGCAGATATAGATCCTACTTTTGGTTTGGGTGGTCGCTGGCCTATAGATGAATCAATGGTTAATGATGCAGTAGATTTTATTGAGCAGGTTGTTGAGAGTATTCATCAAATTTTATAGCTGCTTTATTTTCCCACAACCAACCCTCAATTTAGATACAATCTATAAACTGACATAACCTCAACTTAACCAAAATGACAAGCATCTCCACCCCTACCCTCAAAATTCCCGAACTCCTAGCACCTGCGGGGAACTGGGAATGCGCTCAAGCAGCAGTAGAAAATGGTGCGGATGCGATTTATTTTGGTTTAGAAAAGTTTAACGCGAGAATGCGGGCTGAGAATTTCACAGAAGCGGATTTACCGGAATTAATGGAATTTCTGCACCTGCGGGGAGTCAAAGGTTATATTACTCTGAATACGCTGATTTTTCCCCAGGAACTAACAGAAGCACAGCAATACCTCAAAACTATCATTTCTGCGGGTGTGGATGCTGTTATCGTTCAAGACGTGGGTATTTGTCGGCTGATTCGTCATCTTTCCCCTGACTTTCCGATTCACGCTTCTACCCAAATGACTATTACCAGTGCTGCGGGGGTAGAATTTGCCAAATCTTTAGGTTGTCAATTGGTAGTTTTAGCGCGGGAATGTTCAATTTTAGAAATTAATAAAATTCAACAACAAATATCTCAAAAAAATACTTCCTTACCTTTAGAAGTTTTCGTTCACGGTGCTTTGTGCGTCGCATATTCTGGACAATGTTTAACCAGCGAAGCATTGGGAGGACGTTCCGCAAATCGGGGAGAATGCGCTCAAGCTTGCAGAATGCCTTATGATTTAATTGCAGATGGGGAAGTTGTTAATTTAGGTAATCGGAAATATTTATTAAGTCCTCAAGATTTAGCAGGTTTAGAAGTTTTACCAGAATTAGTTAAATCTGGAGTAACTTCTTTGAAAATAGAAGGACGTTTAAAAGCACCGGAATATGTGGCTAACGTGACTCGCGTTTATCGTCAAGCGTTAAATAGAATTATGGAAACAAATGTAGAGACGTTCCATGGAACGTCTCTACAAACATTTTCTATTCATAAAAAAGACCAATATAATTTAGAAATGGCATTTTCTCGCGGACTATATACAGGTTGGTTTGAGGGAATTAATAATCAAGAATTAGTTCATGCCAAATTTGGTAAAAAACGCGGTGTTTATTTGGGAGAAGTTACCCGAATTAGAAATGCAGAAATAACAGTGAAATTAGAAGCACCTGTTAAACCTGGAGATGGGATTGTTTTTGATTGTGGACATCCTGAAACCAAGGAAGAAGGAGGAAGAATATATGCAGTTATTCCCAATGGAAAAGATGTAATATTGACTTTTGGCAGAAATGATTTAAATTTCCATAATATCCATATAGGTGATAAAGTTTGGAAAACAAATGATCCAGAATTAGATAAACAAATCCGTCAAAGTTACACAGGAGAACATCCCCAATTTACCAGACCAATTAATATAGAAGTGCATGGAGAAATTGGAGAAAAATTAATAGCTATATCCCGTGATCAATCTTGGAATATAGTTCAAGTAGAATCAGAAATATTAATAGCTGAAGCACATACAAAACCCCTCTCTACAGAAAGGT
>JANMGZ010000440.1:0-11011 GCA_031374905.1 Dolichospermum sp. OTE_70_metabat_362_sub | reverse complement strand
ATTTAGTTTTGGCTGAAAAACGGCAAACTATCCGTCAAACCCAAATTCTCGATTTTTACCCCGCTACTGAGGAAATTACTGATATTGGGGGATTAGATAATCTCAAAGATTGGTTAATTCGGCGTGGTGGTTCGTTTAGCGAAAAGGCGCGACAATATGGTTTACCTCATCCTCGCGGCTTAATGTTGGTAGGAATTCAGGGAACTGGTAAATCTTTAACTGCCAAAGCGATCGCTCATCATTGGCATTTACCTCTGTTACGCTTAGACGTAGGGCGATTATTTGGTGGTTTAGTCGGTGAGTCAGAATCCCGCACGCGGCAAATGATTCAAGTGGCAGAAGCTCTTGCTCCCTGTATACTTTGGATTGATGAAATTGATAAGGCTTTTTCTGGTTTGGGTAGCAAAGGTGACGCGGGAACGACAAGCCGGGTATTTGGAACTTTTATTAATTGGTTAGCCGAGAAAACTTCTCCCGTTTTTGTTGTGGCTACCGCTAATGATATTCAAGCATTACCACCGGAAATGTTAAGAAAAGGGCGATTTGATGAAATTTTCTTTGTCGGTTTACCCAGTCAAGAAGAACGAAAAGCAATTTTTAATGTCCATTTATCCCGATTGCGTCCCCATAATTTGAACAGCTATGAAATTGAAAGATTAGCTTACGAAACCCCGGATTTTTCTGGTGCAGAAATTGAGCAAACTTTAATTGAAGCCATGCACATAGGCTTTAGTCAGAACCGCGACTTTACCACTGATGATATTTTAGAATCTGCCAGTCAAATTATCCCCTTAGCCCGAACTGCCGTCGAGCAAATTCAAAAACTCCAAGAATGGGCAGCCGCCGGCAGAGCGCGTCTAGCCTCAAAATACAGCCCTTTAAATGAACGTATACAACGTCAATTATAGGAGGAGTCAGGAGTCAGGAGGAAGAAGAAAGAAGAAAAAACAATAAGTTAGAAGAAAGAAGTAGAAAGAAAATTTTTCCCTGCCTCCCCTGCTTCCCCTGCCCCCCTACCCCCCCATTCCCCTACCCCCTATGTTTACCAACGTACTTAAATTTATACTAGGTTTTGCTTTAGCCCTGGCAGTTTTATTAGGTACTGGCTTGACAGTAGCCCTATATTTTGTTAACCGTACAGCCATCAGTCCTCCCAAGCCAATATATGCTAATGATAATCCTTCCAAACAAGTCAAAAAGCCCAAAGCCGTTGCCAAATCTCAACCCCAAAAACAAAATACTCCTACCCCCAATCCAACTCCCACAGAATCACTCAAAGCATTACCACCAGATGCTTATGAAGGAACTGTTACTTGGGCGGCAGGGCTAAGTATGCGATCAGAGCCAGATGGAAATTCTCCCACCACAGGTGGAGTTGGCGGTAATAAAAAAGTGATTATCTTAGAAGAAAGTGCCGATAAAAAATGGCAAAAAGTTCGTGTTCTGGATACTGATAAAGAAGGTTGGGTAAAAGCAGGTAATATTCAACGTTCTCAATAACGGGATTTTGGATATTAAAGATTCAGATCCCCGACTTCTCCAAGAAGTCGGGGATCTCGCTAACCACTAACAAAACCCCGTTTAATTTGTTCGCGTTCAATGGCTTGAAATAAAGTCATAAAGTTGCCTTCCCCGAAACCTTGAGCCAGAGAACGACGTTCAATAAACTCAAAGAAAAAAGTTGGTTCTGAGAAAATTGGTTGGCTGAAGATTTGTAATAATAACTGTCCTAAAGGAGCATCTTCATGCCAGTCTACTAAAATTTCTTGGTGAGCGATCGCTTGTAATTCTTGAAGTGAGAGAGAAAATTTATAACGTTGTTGTAACTGAGAATAGTAATTTTGGGGAACAGAAAGAAAAGATAAACCAGCAGACCGAAACCGAGAAATTGCATCAACAAGATTAGGAATTAGTAAAGCAATATGTTGAATCCCTGCCCCTCGATTTACTTCTAAAAACTCCTGAATTTGCGAACTAGGGGAAGCTGGTTCATTAATTGGTAATTGGACATGACCATGGGGAGAAATCATAACCTGACTATGTAACCCAGAGCGATCAGTTTTAATATTAAAACTTTGTTGAGTTTGGAAATTAAATATTTTTTGATACCAATTAACAGCAGATTTTAACTCACCAACTCCCACATTTAAAACTAGATGATCAATAGCAGTAATAGAATAAGGGAAAATATTTTCTTCATTGCTGATTTTGGCTTTATTTCTAGTAATTAATGTATGATTCAATCCACCCCAAGCAGCAATTTTAGCATACTTAAAAAATCCAGCATCCTGAACAGGTTGAAGAATTGTTGCACCATTGCTCATAGCCTTTATTGTCAATGCTTCCACATCGTCAACAGCAAAGGCAACATCAGCCACACCAGGTGGATGTTGGTGCAAAAATTCAGCCACAGGGCTAGTAGGTAAAAGAGGAGAAGAAAGTAAAAAGTAGACAGATCCACTTTTTACGACTTCTGTATAAGTATGTAAAGATTTCTGATGATGAGAAAAACTGGGAAAAATGCCATCATTAACTGCTTGAAAACCAAGACAATATACAAACCAATCTCGCCACATTTGGGCATCTTCGACATAGAAGTGAACGTGATCAATTTGCAGCATAATTTATTGAAAATCCAGTATTTATTATCACCTTTATCTATTACATACTAGAAAAATAAATGACTCTCAGGTTGAATATTAATTTCCATTGGTATAGCTTGAGGTTCAGTGGATAAAGCATAAAAAATAGCATTTGCAGCAGTTTCACAACTAAGCATTTTGCTGCGATCCACTTTTAAATTTACCTGATCCCAAAAAGGAGAATCTATCCCCCCAAAGTAAAAAAGCGTAATTTTCACACCAAAGCGTTTAAGTTCTTCTGCCATACATTTACTAAAACCCACTACACCAAATTTAGAAGCAGAATAAGCCCCAGCCATAGGCATTGAATGTTTACCCAGAATACCGACAACATTACAAATATGACCAGATTTGCGTTTTTGCATTTCTTTAGCCGCTGCTTGAGTCGTGTAGAAACAGCCTTTCAAATTCAAATCTAGCATTTTTTCTAAATCTGCTGGTTCGATATTGTTATAGGCTTTGAGAATACCTGCTCCGGCTGCATTTACTAAAATATCAATTTGTCCAAATTGGGTTATTGTTGCTTGAATTAATGCTTCCACTTGTTGAGGTTGGGTAATATCTGTGGGAACTGTCAGCACATCTGTTGATAACTCATTTGCTAATGCAGCTAAATTTTCCCCGTCTCTAGCCGCAAGCACCAACCTCGCACCTGTGGGAGCTAATTTACGAGTTAAAGTTGCACCAATACCACCAGTAGCACCGACAATGACAATAACTTTATCTTGTAGCATCACAGTATTTACATTTCTTTACAGAACTATATTTATCATACAGTCTATGTCGGTATTTGTTTTTGCCACTATATTTGTATTCTCAAGTTACCTCAAATCTCCTATACTGGTCTTACCTATGAACTGCTAAACCCCTAGTTCTGTACTTGGTGAATTTCTGAAAATTATGGCGATTATTTCCTCTAAAAAACAGCCTCCAGAACCCAACGGAGAAGCAAAACAGCAACGGGAATCAGTCAAAGTACCCCCCGCAGAAAATCTGTTGCAATCGGAAGCTGCTATTAATGAACAAGGTAAACCAGAAGAGAGTATTCGTCCCCAACGATTTGCTGATTACATCGGACAAAAGGATTTAAAGGATGTTTTAGATATAGCAATTAAAGCAGCTAAGTCTAGAAATGAAGTCATGGATCATTTGCTGTTGTATGGACCTCCAGGTTTAGGTAAAACGACAATGGCGATGATTTTGGCATCAGAAATGGGGGTAAGTTGCAAAATTACCAGCGCCCCAGCTTTGGAGCGTCCACGGGATATCGTGGGGTTATTGGTGAACCTGAAACCAGGAGACGTGTTATTTATAGATGAAATCCATCGTTTATCACGGATGACAGAAGAAATTTTGTATCCAGCAATGGAGGATTATCGCTTAGATATTACGGTGGGTAAAGGTTCTAGTGCCAGAATTAGAAGTATACCTTTATCTAAATTTACCTTAGTGGGGGCGACAACCCGCGTCGGGGCTTTAACTTCCCCATTGCGCGATCGCTTTGGCTTAATTCAAAAGTTGCGTTTTTATGAAGTTGCTGAACTTACGCAAATTGTGCTTCGCACCGCTGAATTATTACAAACCTCAGTTAATCTAGATGGGGCTACAGAAATTGCTAAACGTTCACGGGGAACACCGAGAATTGCGAATAGATTACTAAAACGAGTCCGTGATTATGCGGAAGTGAAATCTTTTGTAGAAATTAATGAAACTGTAGCGGCGGAAGCATTACAACTATTCCAAGTAGATCCTTGTGGTTTAGATTGGACAGATAGAAAAATGCTCACTGTGATTATTGAAAACTTTAATGGTGGTCCAGTAGGTTTAGAAACTATCGCTGCTACCACGGGTGAAGATACTCAAACAATTGAAGAAGTTTATGAACCGTATTTAATGCAAATAGGTTATTTAAGCCGAACACCAAGAGGCAGGATAGCGACTAAAGCAGCTTATCAACACATGGGTTTCACGCCCCCTAATGAGCAGTTATCATTACTGTAAACCCAAACCATAGACCAGATTCCCGACTTCTCTAAGAAGTCGGGGATCTTTAATCTTGAATACTATATGCTGATTTTAAACAGGAGCAAAAATATCTTCATAACTTGGGAAAATTTCAAATACTAAGTCAAGTTGGGTAAGTTCCAAAATCAATTTAACTGGAGCTTTGACATTGCAAAGAACCAAACGACAACCACTTTGACGCGCCGATGTTAGTCCTTTAACGAGAGGGACTAATCCCGAACTATCCATAAAATCTACATTTGCTAAATCTATAACCCAAAGTTGATGATGCTGAGGTTTTATTTCAGCCATCTGTTCGCTCAAAACTGTACCACTATCCAGGTCTATACTACCTTGGGGTTTGAACAAAATCACTTGGCGTTCTTGTGTAAGAGTCATAAATTTAACTAAGTATTTAAAACACAAAAGAAAGAGAAAATGGACATCAATACTATTGATAATTCAACCGCAGAATCACTATTTTCGCAAAATTATGGAAATTTAAGAGGAGCGCAGTTGAGAAAAGCTTTTTCAGTATTTGTGCCGTATAATTTTTGATATGCTTCTCTAGTATAAGCATAGTTTTCTCCTAATTTCGGTAACAAACTTATCATTATGTAAATTATATATCTAAAACTCAAAACTCATGAGTTGTTGTTGCGGTTTGATTGACACCCTCACCAAAAGCAAGCAAAGATATGGTAAAGGTAAAAATTTGTAAACTCGGTGGTGCTGGATGTCTTTTGAGCTACTTTCACTAGAAAACATCCAAGAGATTGCTCATAATTATGGTTATTTAGCAATTTTTTTGGGAATATTGCTAGAAAATTTGGGCATTCCTCTTCCTGGTGAAACCGTAACTATTGTTGGTGGTTTCCTTGCTGGTAGCAATGAGTTAAATTACTGGCTGGTTCTCGGTAACGCTGTGGCAGGGGCTGTAATTGGCGGTAATTGTGGCTATTGGATTGGTAGAGTGGGCGGTTGGCCTTTTCTGCTGCAAGCTGGGAAAATTTTCCGCATTTCCGAAGTAAGACTGCTGAGTATTAAAGAGCAATTTACTGAAAACGCCGCTAAAGCTGTATTTTTTGGGCGCTTTTTTGCCTTATTGCGAATTTTTGCTTCACCACTCGCGGGGATAGCGGAAATGCCCTTTGGCAAATTCCTGATTTATAACGTAGCTGGGGCGACTGCTTGGGGTACTGTCATGGTGACTTTAGCTTTTTTCGCGGGGAGAATTATTTCCCTAGAACAATTGGTGGCTTGGGTAAGTAAATTTGCAATTTTGGCGTTACTTATCTTAGTTGCTGTAATTGCTGTACCCATTTGGTTAGAGTCCCGCGAAGTTAAACATCAAACTGAGGAGTAGGTAACTAAGATCCCCGACTTCTTAAAGAAGTCGGGGATCTGACTTCTTACTTGTTATGCTGCGCCCAAATGCGGGTAGGTAGACCCCAGACGTAGATGAAGCCTTCTGCGGCTTTGTGATCAAATTGGTCTTCTGCGCCGTAGGTGGCTAAGTCGGGAGTGTAGAGGGAATTATCACTCCAACGGCCAACTATGGTGGCGTTACCTTTGAAAAGTTTTAACCGCACTACACCGGAAACTCTCTCTTGTGTTTGTTGAATAAAAGCATCTAAAGCAACTTTGAGGGGACTATACCAAAGCCCGTTGTAGACGATTTTGGTATAGGTCTCTTCTATGCCTCGCTTGTACTGACTGACATCTGCTGTTAAAGTGAGGCTTTCTAAGTCACGGTGAGCGTTGATTAAAACTATCATTGCTGGTGATTCGTAGATTTCCCGTGATTTGATGCCTACTAAACGGTTTTCAATCATGTCAATCCGCCCAATTCCATGATTACCAACGATTTTATTGAGTTGTTCAATTAACTCAACAGGCTCTTTGGATGTCCCGTTAATGGTCGTAGGAAGCCCTTTTTGAAAGCCAATTTCTAGATATTCCGGTTCGTTGGGAGTATCAGCTATAGCTTTGGTCATTTCATAGATTTCTTCTGGTGGCTCGTTTGCTGGATCTTCTAATGTACCAGCTTCAATACTGCGACCAAGTAAGTTTTTATCTATACTGAAGGGAGAAGATTTTTTCACTGGTGCGGGAATACCACATTTTTCACCATAGGCTATGGTTTCCTCCCGACTCATTCCCCATTCTCTGGCTGGTGCTAAAATTTTCAGGTTAGGATTCAGGGCTGTACAGGAAACATCAAAGCGTACTTGGTCGTTACCTTTACCTGTACAACCGTGAGCGATCGCATCTGCACCATATTTTGCAGCAGCTTCTACTAGAATCTTAGCAATCAGAGGCCGAGCCAAGGCTGTTCCGAGAGGATAGCGATTTTCATAGAGGGCGTTGGCTTGAATTGCTGGAAATGCGTAGTCTTTAACAAATATCTCCTTAACGTCTGCAACTAAGGATTCACTTGCACCCGATTTCAGGGCTTTTTCTCGAACTGGTTCTAATTCATCTCCCTGGCCTAAATCTGCGGCTAGGGTAATTATCTCTTCTACTCCCCACTCTTGCTTTAAATAGGGAATGCAAACAGAAGTATCTACTCCACCAGAATATGCTAGAACAACCTTTTTAGCGCGACCCATGAATTTCTCCACTTAGGAAAACAAAGAATGAGTCATCATTATATCTGACTTGCCTAACGTATATTTTCTCGTGCAACAGTAACTTTGTTATATTTGTCTTATTCTCAATATGGGCAGTAATTTTTTGGGTGAAACTGTGTTTTTTAGTATTGTCATTCCTACTTATAATCGCTTACCAATTTTAGAAAAGTGCCTCCGCGCTTTGGAAAATCAAGTGTTTAGCAACAAAAACCATATAGAAGGTTATGAAGTTGTATTGGTAGATGATGGTTCTACTGATGATACTTTGAATTGGTTGTCAGCACGTAAAGATGAATTTCCTCATGTCCGATGTTTTGAACAGAATCATGCAGGTCCTGCTGCGGCGCGAAATTTAGGGGTGGAAAAAGCGCAAGGTGACACAATTATTTTTATTGATAGTGATTTAGTAGTTTTATCTAATTTCTTGCAAGCTCACACAAATGCTTTGTTACAAGGACAAGAGAAGTTAGGAAGCGACAGCTTTTTTACTTATGGTGCGGTAATTAATACTTGTAATTTTGCCAATCCCACGGCTGAACCTTATAAAATTACAGATTTTTCGGCGGCTTTCTTTGCTACGGGTAATGTAGCTATTCCTAAACATTGGTTAGAAGAAGCTGGTTTATTTGATAATGGGTTTCAACTTTATGGTTGGGAAGATTTAGAGTTAGGTGTGAGGTTAAAAAAATTAGGTTTGCAATTAATTAAATGTCCTGAAGCTGTTGGTTATCATTGGCATCCACCTTTTAGTTTACACCAAATTCCTAAGTTAATTGATCAGGAAATTCAACGGGGAAGAATGGGAGTTTTGTTTTATCAAAAACATCCTACTTGGGAAGTGAAAATGATGATTCAAATGACTTGGTTTCATCGTTTACTGTGGGGGATTCTTTCTTTAAATGGGTTATTGAATGAAAAAACTATGTCTCCGTTTTTGCAATGGTTGATTAATCTTGGTAAGCCGCAGTTGGCTTTGGAAATTGCACGGATTTTCTTGAATTGGTATAATGTGAAGGGGGTTTATGCGGCTTATGAAGAGATGTTGGGTAAATGATTTTTTCACGCAGAGACGCAGAGGCGCGGAGAGAAGAAGGCAGGAAGAATATAATTCTAGTAATTAAGTTAAGTTCTATAACCCGTAGAAATCTTCATCCAAAATTTGCTCAATGGAAAAAGGACATATCAGAGGATATTCACTTTCTGCTGGTACACGAACTCCAAATTTAGCAAGTTTACCTTCTTTAATTGCTAGTTTACGAGCATCGGGATAGGCTTTTTCTACGGCTTCTACTAAGAAACTTTTGAGAGATGGGGTATCTGTCAAATTATCGAGAACTCGCTGACGATGTTCTACAATTGAACTGTACCAACTTGCGTTCATTGAATCGGGTACATCATGCTGAATCTTTAATTTGAGTAAGTGAGCTAACAAGATTTTGAGATTGCTTTTGAGCGCATTCTTCTCTGATTTACCCAAATCAACTAGCTCCTCAATCAAATGCTCAATATCCAGGGATACAAATTCACGATTCTGTAACTGCTGAATCGTTTGCTCAATCCATAATTGCAAATCACGATTGTACAGCGTGTTAGACATCTTTTAGACCCGCTTATTGCATAATTGTGTGTTTATATTTAATATTTTAAAGCATAAGTTTTAAATATGCTCTAAACACAGGTGAGAGATTAAATAATTTTTCATCAGTTTCTAATTTGGTTAATAAGAATCTTCTTGTTAATGATTGTAACCCGTTTATTATATCTATTGATGACAATGATAAGGACTGTTTTATTTTGTCTCTGGATATAGGTTGATCATTTTGACTAATTTTTAATAATATCTCTTTTTCAATATCTGATAATCTTATCCAAATTGAATCAAACAAAGATTTAAAATCTTCTGTTAAGATTAAACTATTTTCTTTGATAAATTCTGATACTTCAGCCTGAAAGACTTCTTTAATTAAGATGCTGATATACTGTAAATATTTAGGATGACTTTCATATAAGTTAATTAATTCTAACCAATTTTCTTCATTTTTTAATCCTTGATTTTTTAATATCTCTGTAGATGCATGATTTAAACCTGATAGTTCTAAGGAATGAATCGGGTAAAGTTCATTATCTAATGATATCATTTCTTGGCATTTTTCTTGACTGATGAGAATTAAACAACTTTGATGTTCAATTTCTGTAATCATTTGGAGGAAGGTTTTATAATCTTGATATTCAGGTTTATATTGTCCTGCAAATTGACGGTTAACAAAGATATTTTCTAGATCATCTAAAATAATCAAACATTTTTTATTTCTCAATATATTAAATAATTGGTTGAATTTATCATCTATAGTTTCTTTAGCTTCTTGTTGACAAATATTCAATAAATCATCAATAAGTAAATTTAGAGATTTAGGAAATTTTAAACTTCTCCAGATCATTACTTCAAATTGTTGAAGATTTAGATCAACAAATCTTTTCACAAGGGTAGTTTTACCAATTCCCGATAATCCTAAAACTGAGATTAAAGGAGTATTTTGATTTAATGTCCAATTAGATATACATTCTAATTCTTTTTTTCTTCCATAAAAACGAGTAATTTTAGGGGATAAAGTTAAATCATGGTAAAAATATTTAGATTTTTCTGTATTATTATTTTCTTGATAATTTGGCTTTTCATAACTAGAATAGCAATTAATATTATTATTTCCGAAACTAACAATTTTAGAATAATTTTTAACTCTTTCCAAAGTCCAACAAAAATTAGATTTATTAATATCTTCCCCTAAAACCTGAGATAAAATTTTAAATAAATTCCTACTTTCATCACCAATATAACCCTCATCATAATCATAAATATTAGCAATTTGTTTATAAGTTTTACCTTGAAAAAGTTCCTCAATTATCCTTTTTTGCAGATCATCTAAATGTTTATCAGTCTTAGTAAATACTAAATTATCTACAAATTGTAAAATTTCTGTAACAGTCATAAAACTTAGATGAGTTAATCTTTGTAGCCATTATAACTCAATCTGTTTCCAGATTATCAGGGTTTTTCAGGTATTTTCTTAAAATTTCTTAATAAAACATCAGCGAATATCCCATATTTTCTGGTATGACAAAAAAGTAATTAGGTATAAGAATGATTAATCAGGGTTAATTTAAGCAAAATAACTGCACGAAAACAATGGTTAATCAACTTTATTATGGTGATAATTTAGAGGTTTTAAGACGTTACATTAAAGATGAGTCTGTTGACTTGTGTTATATTGATCCTCCTTTTAATTCTAAACGCAATTACAATCAAATTTATAATAATATTGGTGCAGAAGATAAAGCACAAGCTCAAGCATTTATTGAGGGAGCATCTCAACTTTGTTAGAACATATGAACTATTGAATAGTGACAAAATGAATGAAAATATAAGAAGAAATCAATATTCACAACAACAATGGAACCAGCTAATCAGAAAAAGATCGAGAAACATCTTCAAGCCATAGCAAAAATTCTGTATCAAGAGGCAGAGACTAAAGAATTAGAGAGCCTAGCTGGAATTGAAAAAACAATCAGAGCGCAAACTCTAGAATATATTACGCCAGAATTAGGGGTTTTTTTCTCAAAGAAGCAACAGGAACCTCATCGGGAAGAGTAAGAATAATAAAAAGTATTCTTGGAGAATTGCCAGTCAGTGAAAAACAAGCACGAAAGTTAAAACTAGAAAACAATCAAAAAATA
>JANMGZ010000434.1:0-2324 GCA_031374905.1 Dolichospermum sp. OTE_70_metabat_362_sub | reverse complement strand
CTGCTTCAGACGAAAAATTTCATCCCCTAGTTGAATTGCCTCCGCCGACGTAGCAACAGAATGAATGGTAGACTTAGGCGAAATCACCCGACTCTTTTCATCCAAACATTCCGGCGAATCTTCCTGTAATTTCAAAAAACTGCTAACAGCGTTTTGCCAACGCGGCCACCAAATTTTTAATTGCGGAATAATATTAGTACCAGCAATAGTTTGTTGAGGTTCGGGATGAATTTTAACTAAAGCAGGAGTTGCTACTAACTTAAAATGTTCCGCTAAATAGGGTTGTTCGCCAACATCAATAATTTGTAGTTCAAAACTATACCCATCCTCTAATTCTTTCAAGTAAGCCCGAATTCGCTGCACTTGTTGACGGGACTGAGGCCGTCCATCAACAAATAGCAATAATTGGAGAGGAGCCTCAGAATAAATAGGCTGATCCTGGGAAACTTGCATGACATCGTGTTTCAGCACTGGTAACAACCTGGGGACGCTTTACAGAAAGTAAAATGGACTGACGTTGCTTAATGGGCGTTGTTTGCCAATTTAATATCTATTTTAGATTCTTCCTACTGCAATCCGATCTAGATTTTTGGGTGGAAACGAATTTTTTTCGGAATTTTGCTGCCATTTGCTCTTATTTTTACAGTTACTAAGCTTCTAGTCAGGAATTGTTGAAGCTATCGTCACCTCCTTTAGCAATTATTTACAAAACATAAAAAACGGGTATAGCATGAGTCAAAAGTCACTGAGGATAGGCTGTTGCCACTGAGCCGGCCATCAATTCTTGCAAACAGCCGAAGAGTTGCCTTATTCCCAGCTTACCACTTCAAATCATTGGCGAAAACTTTCTATTAGTTTCTCAAAACCTACAGCGGTTTCCACTCTTATGAGGTACATCTTAGCCCCCTCCTCGCTTGCGGGGTTGGGGGTGGGGTTCTTGTACTATTCCTTCTCTGTGATACGCTTTGCGAACGAAACGCTACGCAAACGTGGGTTTAAAAACTTGAATTTCCTGTTAGTCCACACAGGTGGACTTTGTTTGTGTAGCTGCGTTCGCGTAGCGTGGCGAAGCCATATTCTATTCGCCAAGGCTTTGATAAAAAATCATTATCAGCAAAATCTGAACTTCACTCAATAGCAGTAGTAGAAAATTTCCCCAGTCACCAATCACTAAAAATGCTAGTGTAGGAAGTGAAAATCAATTTGTGATTTCTTTGTGTTTTCCCGTAACTATCCCGCTGTCTTCCTGAGTTTTGCTGTTTTACTATCCTTAACAGCCTGTAACAACAGTCCATCTGCCAAAAACCTAGAACAATCATTAGCCGCTGATCCTCAGTTGCAAAATAATCCTGTTCCCTTTGGCAAACCTCAGACTCAGCAAGTAACGCCAAACCCAAACACATCAACAATTAAGTTACCTGCTGATTTTCCCGCAGATATCCCCATTTACCCCAATGCCACATTAGAGGAAGTTACACCAGCTAATTCGGAAAATAAAATATCAATTCGGTGGCAAAGTGCAGATCCTAGTAATTTAATTACCAGCTTTTATCGTCAAGAATTACAGTCCAAAAACTGGCAGATTATTCAACAGCCTCAAGATGATGTAGAGGGATCTTTTTCCGCACAACGCAATGATTTACTCATCAACCTCATAATTCAACCACAAATCGTTACCAAAGCTGAACCCAATCAACCCCAAACAGCTACTAAATTAGTAATTGAATATTCGCCCCATTCTCAAACTACGGCTACTAACCCACTTACCCCATCAAATAATCCCGAATTTATCGGTCCAGTATTACCTAATAGTCATAATAGCAACGCAGTCACTCAACCAACTATCCAACCAAGCACCCAACCTGAGACTTTAGCAATACAGGAATTTACTGATATTCAGAAAGCACCTCCAGAATGGCGATCACATATTCAAGACTTAGCCAGATTAGGTGTATTATCTATCGAACCGAAAACAAACGAATTTCTCCCTGATAAAATTATTACCCGTCGGGAATATGCCCGCTGGTTAGTTGCAGCTAATAATGCCATGTATGCCAATAATTCAGCTAAACAAATTCGGTTAGCATCCCCCAGCACTCAACCAGCTTTTAGAGATATATTGACCAAAGATTTTGATTTTCCAGTTATTCAGGGTTTAGCAGAAGCAGGTTTAATTCCCAGCGCTTTGTCTGGAGATGCCACAGCCGTTTTATTTCGTCCTGACGCACCCCTGACGCGAGAACAATTACTCCTGTGGAAAGTTCCTTTAGACACTCGCCAAGCCTTACCTGTTGCTAATTTAGAAGCTGTTAAACAAACTTGGG
>JANMGZ010000202.1:0-5554 GCA_031374905.1 Dolichospermum sp. OTE_70_metabat_362_sub | reverse complement strand
GAAAAACTATTGTACTCGTCACGAACACGTGATGACTGGTCCCATAGTTTGTAATGGTCAATTAGTGGGGACTTTAAACTTTGCTCGTGACCCCGGAAGTCAGCCTTTTGATAGTAATGATTTAGCTGATTTAAGTGCAGTTTGTTTACATTTATCGGCAAAAATGGCCACACTCCAAGCACAACCAAAAACCTTTGCATCTGCTGATAGTTGTCCCCTCACAGCGCGGGAATTAGAAATTGCCAAATTAGTAGCCCAAGGTTTAACTAATGGGGAAATTGCGGTTAAATTATGGATTACTCAAAATTCTGTCAAGCAAGCTTTGAAAAGGATGTTTCGTAAATTAGAAGTTTCTACTCGGGCGGAAATGGTAGCAAAACTACAAGAGCGATTAGTTTCTTAATAGCCTGTAGTTTTTCCTACTTTTTTCGCTATCTTAATTTAAATAAGGCATATCGTTTAACACAATAATCAAATGCTAGGAAACACCCTTGTAGGCAGATACCAAATTACCAATTATCTGGGAGGTGGGGGTTTTGGTGAAACTTATATAGCTAATGATACTCAATTACCTGGTTCGCCTCAATGTGTAGTCAAGAAACTCAAGCCTCAGTCTACTGATATTTTGCACCTGGAAATAGCCAGAAGATTATTTGACACAGAAGCCCAAGTTTTATATAAATTGGGAAATCATGATCGCATTCCGCAACTTTTAGCTTACTTTGAAGAAAATGCTGAATTTTATCTTGTACAAGAACTGATTACTGGTAATGATCTCAGTCAAGAATTAAAACCCGGTGTCATCTTCACCCCAGATCAAGTAATTTCTTTATTACAAGAAATTTTGGAAATTTTGGATTTTGTTCATCAACAAAAGGTAATTCATCGTGATGTTAATCCTCAGAATATTCTTAGACGAGAAAAAGATAATAAATTAATTTTAATTGATTTTGGTGCAGTCAAACAAATCACGACTAAATTAATAAATTCCCCAAATTTTACTAATGCTACTATTGCTATTGGTACACCTGGTTATATGCCTGGAGAACAAGCACAAGGCACACCAAAATTCAGCAGTGATGTCTATGCGTTGGGAATTATTGCTATCCAAGCCTTAACCGGATTATCACCTGATCAATTAGAGAAAGATGCAGAAAATAATGAAATTATTTGGCAAAATCATACCACTGTATCGCCAGAATTTGCCCAATTTTTAAATCAAATGGTATGTTATGATTTTCGCCAACGTTACGCTTCAGCTACAATAGCATTACAAGCCTTACAAAACTTAAATAAAAATACATCTGGAACAATAATTTTTTCTCCTGCCATTTTACCAAATCAATCAAAACATACTAAAAGTAAAAAAGGGATATTCTGGAAATTGCTATTAGGAATATCTGTTTTGGGTATTGGTAGCTTTGGGGCAATTTTTATGCTCAATCGCCTGAATAATAAAAATGCTCTAGAATTATATAATCAGGGCAATACTCTGATTCAGTTACAGCGTTATGAAGAAGCTTTAGCAATTTATGAAAAAGCCATAGATATTAAACCTGATTACTCTCAAGCTTTATATGGTCAAGGTAAAGCATTATTTCAATTAAAAAAATATCAAAAATCTTTAATAGCTTATGATAAAGCCATTCAAATTCAACCCAATTATTTAGAAGCTTGGAGGAATCGAGGGTTTGTTTTAGTCAGTCTCAAGCGTTATCCAGAAGCAATTGCCACTGTAGATAAAGCTTTACAACTAAAAAATAATGACCCCCAAGTTTGGCAGCTTAAAGGTGATGTTTTTATAAAAATTGGTCAATATAATGATGCAATTAAATCTTATGAACAAGCGATTAACTTACAATCAGACAATCCTGAATTATGGTACAAAAAAGGATCAGCATTTCAAAATCTTAAACAATACGAAGAAGCAATTACAGATTATAAAAAAACCGTAGAATTAAAAGCAGATCATGAATTAGCTTGGTACAACTTGGGCAATTGTGCAGTTAATTTAAATCGTTATGAATTTGCTTTACAGGCTTATGATCAAGCAGTGCAATATAATCAAAATAACTCCGCAGCCTGGTTATCAAGAAGTAATATATTAATGACATTACGCAGATATCCAGAGGCAATAGATTCTTTTAACCAAGTAATTAAATCTAATCCTCAACAATATCAAGCCTGGTATAATAGAGGTTGGGCATTGCATCAAGTTAAACGCTATCCAGAAGCAATAGAATCTTATAAAAAAGCGATTAGTTTAAAAGGAAATAATTATTTAGTATGGTATAATTTAGGGAATACACAATACAACTTACAAAAATATCAAGATGCGATCGCATCTTACAATAAAGCCATCCGCTATAAACCAAATCATTATGAAAGTTGGTACAGTAAAGGCAATGCTTGGTTAAATTTGCAACAATACCAACAAGCGATCGCTTCCTACGACAAAGCCATAGAATATAAACCAGACTATCAACAAGCCATAGAAGCTCGCACAAAAGCCCAACGTAACCCCACATTTCCCCCTAAATTCTAATTTTGGGCGCAGGCCTTGCGCCCCTACCTTCTTCTTAAAAAAACCTGAGACTTTACCAAAATCCAAGTAAAATTTAAAATACAAATTATCTTAGAGAAATCTCAAGTCCTGTCAACTTGAGTCAAAATTATGGACGTATTAGAACTAAAACGCGAAATCGAAACATTGTCTAGCCGCCTGGGTAAAACCCAGGACTATCTTTGACGTACCCGCACTCAAAGCCAAAATTCACGACTTAGAGCAAATTTCCGCCCAAACAGAATTTTGGGAAGACCAAACCCAGGCACAAAACACCCTGCAAGAACTCAATGATCTAAAATCCCATTTAGATCAGTATTACAAGTGGCACACCAACTTAGACGATACCAGAGCAGTCGTTGAGCTATTAGAACTAGAAACCGACACAGCACTATTGCAAGAAGCGGAATCTACCATTACCAAACTCAATCATGATCTTGACCAATGGGAATTACAACAACTACTTTCCGGCATTTACGACGATAAAGGCGCAGTTCTAACAATTAACGCCGGTGCTGGTGGGACAGACGCGCAAGACTGGGCATTTATGCTGATGCGGATGTATACCCGTTGGGCAGAAGATCATGGTTATAAAGTCGCCCTAGCCGAAGAATCAGAAGGTGACGAAGCCGGAATAAAATCTGCTACCCTAGAAATTACCGGACGTTATGCCTATGGTTACTTACGTTCTGAAATGGGTACTCACCGTCTCGTGAGAATTTCCCCCTTCAATGCTAACGGAAAAAGGCAAACCAGCTTTGCCGGCATCGAAGTCATGCCGCAAATAGATAACACCGTCAAATTAGACATACCAGAGAAGGATTTAGAGATTAGCACCACCCGTTCTGGCGGTAAAGGTGGGCAAAACGTCAACAAAGTAGAAACAGCAGTCCGCATAGTTCACCTCCCCACCGGTCTAGCAGTCCGGTGTACAGAAGAACGTTCGCAACTGCAAAACAAAGAAAAAGCGCTCGCCCGTCTCAAAGCCAAACTGTTAGTAATTGCCAAAGCCCAACGCGCCCAAGAAATTGCCGAAATTCGCGGCGATATGGTCGAAGCCTCCTGGGGTAATCAAATCCGTAACTATGTATTTCATCCTTACCAAATGGTGAAAGACCTCCGCACAAACATCGAAACCACAGCCATTACCGATGTCATGAATGGAGAACTTGATATGTTCATTCAAGCCTATCTGCGGCAAGAAAACCAGATAGTTGATGGGTAAGTCAGATCCCCGACTTCTCAAAGAAGTCGGGGATCTTTGCTATATTTCTTGGACACAGGTTACATTAATAAAAGAGATAATGATCAATTTAATTATGGATAAATTCCCTGCATCAGAACCCCAGCCTAGCTATGTTAAACTCGCCATGCGAAACATGGTCAGAAAAGGCGGCACTTCCCTCAAACACTTTGCGCTAACTGCCGTAGGACTGTTATCTGTCCTCGTGGGTTTGGCATATCTTACCCGCTAAGAGAGGAAAATTCGTGTCTCTACAGGTAGAGTTATATTTAGAAAATTGCTTTGACGACTCTTCCCTAATTCCTCTCGAAACTTGGGAAAATTGGTTTTGGCAATGGCTGGAAATTCTTGAGGATTATTTACCAACTGCACCTAGTTATGAAATCAGCTTGCGGTTGACAACCGACACAGAAATTCAAACCCTCAATTCCCAATATCGTCAACAGGATAAACCTACAGACGTCTTAGCCTTTGCGTCTCTAGAAGCAGATTTACCACAAACCGAAGAAATGCTGGCTTCTATGCCTTTGTATTTAGGCGATATTATTGTGTCTATAGATACGGCGCAACGTCAGGCACAACAGCAGGAACATAGCCTATCTACAGAGTTGGCTTGGTTGACGGCGCATGGTTTATTGCATTTGTTAGGTTGGGATCATCCTGACGAAGATAGTTTGATGGAAATGTTAACCCAGCAAGTTGTATTACTCAAGAAAATAGGTATTATTATTAACTTAGAGTCGTAGATGTATCTTGACAAATACGAATCTTGGTAATTACTTTATAGTTGAGATATTTAAAATAGCCTATAATTCCCTCACAATTGATCTGGCTATAAAAATCAGTAAATTCTCACTCTTTTATATATCGTATTCTTTTGTCTATGTCCCCAAAAGTTTCGTCATCACCAACCAATAATAGCTTACCAACGCTTGTGTCCAAAGATAGGGAACTTTCCTGGCAAATTGCCTCTAATCTATTTGTTAGTTTTAAGTATGCTTGGGCTGGAATTACCTACGCTTTTCAGACTCAACGTAATTTTCGGATTCATGTAGCCGTCTGCGCCTTGGCTATTGGTTTAAGTGTATTTTTACGGTTAGAAACAGTAGAAATAGCTATAATTTCTATTACCAGCGGTTTAGTTTTGACCTTAGAGTTAGTGAATACTGCTATTGAGTCAATTGTAGACTTAACGGTAAAACAGTCTTATCATGAGTTGGCAAAAGTTGCTAAAGACTGCGCTGCTGGTGCTGTACTTGTCTCAGCTTTAGTTGCATTATTAGTTGCTTCTACATTAATATTGCCTCCTTTAGCAATTTTAATTATATCTAGTTTCTAGATAGTAAATTGTGAATAGTAGAGACGTTTCTGGGGAACGTCTTTGATATTTTTAAATAAAATTAGGTAAAAATTGTGATATTAGTCATTGATAACTACGATAGCTTTACGTATAACTTAGTGCAGTATTTGGGAGAATTAGCAGCAGATTTTCCGGTGGCAAATGACCTCCAAGTAGTGCGAAATGATAAAATTACTGTAGATGAAATTAGGAAATTAAACCCTGATGCAGTGGTAATTTCCCCCGGTCCTGGTCGTCCAGATGATGCGGGAGTTTCCTTAGATGCGATCGCCCAATTAGGTGATAAACTACCGATTTTAGGTGTGTGTTTAGGACATCAAAGTATTGGGCAGGTTTTCGGTGGTAATATCGTCTCTGCACCAGAATTGATGCACGGAAAAACCTCTCA